>CAZWGG010000299.1:0-6891 GCA_964633305.1 uncultured Bacteroidales bacterium | reverse complement strand
GCCGGATATTATGAACTGGAAGAACTTGCTGAGCAGCTGAAAACCGAAATTGAAAAAATCAGAGGTGTCAGGAAGGTTGAACTGCACGCATTCCCCGAACGTGAAGTAAGAGTATCCCTCGATATTGAAAAAATGGCACAGATGCATATACCTGTTGAGCAAGTGGCAAATGCTATTATAAGCAATAATGCCAACATTCCAGGAGGATCAATTGACTTAGGAAACAGGAATTTCTCAATAAAGTCAAGTGGATCATATAATAATATAGATGAAATAAAAAATACCGTTGTAAATTCATATGAAGGGAAATTAATTTATCTTAAAAATATTGCTAAAGTTGAACTGAGTTACGAAGATGAGGATTACATAGGGCGATTCAATGGGAAACGGGCTGTATTTCTTGTAGCACAGCAAAAAGAAGATATGAATATTTTTGATATTATGGATGAAGTTTGGCCTGTAATTGAGAAATATAAAACTACTTTAGATGAAAATATTACACTTTATACGGTTTTTGATCAGTCAACATTTGTTAATGAACGTATAAACGGTTTCATGAAAAACCTTCTGCAGGGTATTTTATTGGTGGGCGCTGTAGTTTTACTTGCTTTAGGAATAAAATCAGCGATTATAGTCATTATGGCTATTCCATTTTCATTCCTTATCGGAATTGCTTTTGTTGATTATGCAGGATTTGGATTACAACAGATTTCTATTGCCGGACTCGTTGTTGCATTAGGTTTGTTAGTTGATAACTCAATTGTGGTGATTGAAAACATTAACAGGTTTCTGCGTATGGGATATTCTGCTAAAGAAGCGGCCTACCAGGCAACCAGGCAAATTGGCTGGCCTGTCGTTAGTGCTACGGTAACTACAGTACTTGCTTTTATCCCCATCATCATGATGCATAATAAGTCAGGGGCTTTTATTAAAAGTTTGCCTGTTACAATAACTTCAACCTTGACAGTATCCCTTATTCTGGCATTAACAATTACTCCTTTAGCAGCAAGTATGGTTTTAAAAAAACCCGAAAAAGAAAACTTGAATTTATCAAGGGCATTGCAAAAATTAATTGAAGGGCCATATCGTAACACGTTGAATTTTGCGTTTAGTAATAAATGGATAACACTTTCAATTGCAATTCTTGTTTTTGTTTTTTCTGCATTCGTATATGTTAAATTTGTTGGTGTGAGTTTTTTTCCAAAAGCAGAACAACCTCAACTATTAATGCAAATAAATCTGCCTGAAGGCTCAAGTTTGGATAAAACTGATGAAGTTGCACGGTACGTTGAATCGGTAATAGACACATTACCTCAAACCGTGCACTATGCAACAAATGTTGGACATGGGAATCCACGAATTTATTACAATACCTTACCCAAAAATTATAGCAAAAATTTTGCGGAAATATTTGTAAGGTTAAAAGAATATGAAGTAGATGAATTTGATAAAATAGTAAGCAATTTACGAAAGTACTTCTCCTCTTACTCGGCAGGAAAAATAAATGTTAAAGAATTTGAGCAGGGAACTCCTGTTGTTGCCCCGGTAGTTATCAATATTATGGGAGAGGAAATAAAAACCTTGCAAAAATTATCCGACCATTTTGAGAAAAAAATGGAAAAAGTAAACGGACTTGTGAATATTGAGAACCTTCTAAATAAAAGAAAAACAGATCTTTTAGTTAAAATAAACAAAGATAAAGCGAGCTATTTTGGAGTGCCTGTTGTAGAAATTGATAAAACGGTTAGGACTTGCATTAACGGTACTCCTTTATCTAAATACAGGGATAAATGGGGAAAAGAATATGATATTGTACTACGACTTCCAACTGGAAAAAAAATTACTCTTGACGATTTTGATAAAATATATGTTAAATCTTTATCAGGAAATTTCATACCCTTAAAACAACTGGCGAGTATCGAATTTAAAGAATCGTCGGGGTTGATTATGCGCAAAAGCCTCACTAAAACAGCAACATTGATTGCCGATATGGAAAAAGGATATACACTTGATGAAGTTTTAGAACCAATTATGCTTGAACTTGAAAAATATCATTTTCCAAAAGGATACAGCTACTCAATGGCTGGAGAACTTGAAAACAGGGCAGAATCGTTCGGAGGAATGCTTCAGGCCATAATCATAGCTATTATTGCAATATTCGCTGTATTAGTACTGCAGTTCAGATCATTTCTTCAACCTGTAATTATGTTTGTTGCCCTGCCCCTGGCTTTTATTGGTTCAATATGGGCATGGTATATTACTGGAAATACCTTCTCGTTTACAGCTTTTATAGGCTTAATTAGTCTAGTTGGGATAGTGATAAACAATTCTATTATACTAGTTGATTATACGAACAAATTACTTGAAGAAGGGAAACCGCTTCTTGAAGCTATTAAAACCGCTAGTGAAACCAGGTTTACACCAATTGTTCTTACGACACTTACAACTATTGGTGGACTATTGCCTCTTACTCTGGGCGGAGGTACCATGTGGGCACCTATGGGTTGGGGCATAATTGGAGGGTTACTGTCATCTACATTTCTTACCCTAATTGTTGTACCGGTACTATTATATATGGCAACTAAGGTACAACAAAGGTTGAAGCGCAATGGGGAAGCATAAATTTTTAAATTAGATGTATAAAATTTGTATGAATTAATTATTTATATTTGCATAAGAACTTATATAAATTATTATATATCCATGTATCAGCTTATAATTCCTCTTAAAACTAATGAAATAAACGAAGTTAGAAAACTTTTTATTGAGTATCAGAAAGAGTTGGGGCACGATTTATGTTTCCAGGATTTTAGAAATGAATTAGATACGTTGCCTGGAAAATATAAAGAACCAGACGGGCATTTGTTGTTACTCAAAGATGAGCAAAATGAGACTATTGCCGGTTGTATAGCACTTAAGAAATTTGAGAAGGATATTTGCGAAATGAAGAGATTGTATGTTAAACCTCAGTTTCGGCACAAAGGATACGGAAGAATACTGGTAACAGAAATGTTAAACGTAGCAAGAGAAAAAGGCTATAAAGAAATGATATTAGATACCTTAGAAATATTAAAGCCTGCTATTCAATTGTATAAAAAATTTGGATTTAAAATAACAAAACCATATTATCACAATCCTTTAGAAGGTGTTGTCTATATGTCTAAAGAAATAAAATAATAAATAATGGATTTCTTAAAAGATCTTGCAGAGTTGGCCCTGGGTTCAAGGTTAAAAAGACTGGTTGAAAACCTGCGCCGTGATGTAACTGCGGTATATAAATCACAAGGAATTGATTTTGAGCCATTTCTTATGCCAATTACTAATTTACTAGATAGAACAGAAAGCTTACAAATTAACCAAATTGCTGACTATTTAGGGATTTCACAACCAGCAGTCACACAATGTTGTAATCTAATGAACAAGAAAGAACTTATTGAGCTTTCTTTTAGTTCAAAAGACCAGCGTAAAAGAGAAATAAGCTTCACGGTCAAAGGAAAGCAATTGGTCAAGAAATTAAACCCTATTTGGGAAGAAATATCAGCTGTTATAAAAGAAATTATTGATTCATCGGATAACAATTTGCTAAAAGCCGTTGAAAACTTCGAAAATCAACTTACTAATAAAAGCCTAAAAGATAGGGTAGAAGAAAGATTGATCAAGAAAAAAAATTTATCTGTAGATATAATAGGGTATAAAGAAGAATTAAAAAAATATTTTAAAAATTTAAACTATGAATGGATTAAAAAATACTTTATTATTGAACCATCGGACAAGTATATATTACAAAACCCCAAAGAGGCAGTCATTGATAAAGGGGGTCACATATTTTTTGCTTTAATGAACAATAAGGTTATTGGGACATTTGCGTTAATTAAAATTACAGACAACATTTATGAATTAGCTAAAATGGCCGTTGCTGAAAAGTATCAGAAGAAAGGAATTGGTAAAAAACTGGTCGAACATGCGAAATTAGTTGCTGAAAATTTAAATTTGATTAAATTAGTACTTTACTCACATACCAGCCTTGCCCCTGCAATAAACCTGTACTTTCAAGCCGGGTTCAAAGTTATTCCTAAAGAAGACTATCATAATAAACGTGCCAATATTAAGATGGAAATGATAAATCCAAAGTATTGCATTAATAAAGAATAGTAAATACGATAGTGAATTCATTTTATTAACTTGAATTTTTATAACTAATAAACAGCAAAGAAAATGAAATTACTATCATGCCAACAACCGGAATAATTTCAGGTTTTTCCCCTGGCAGGATAACCCAGCTAAGAATGGCTCCAAATACAGGTATAAGAAATTTCCAACTATTAAGTTCTGATACTTTAACCCTTGGCCTTTTCAGTAAAACAAACCAAATTGAAAATGCCACGGCAGAAAGAAAACTCAAGTAAAACAACGAAATATAATATTCAACAGGTTTTATACCAAAGTCATGATCCTCTGCAAAAAGTGAAAGAATAAAAATAGCTATTCCTCCCAACATCAGTTGCCAGGAGTTAAGCAGCAAAGGAGTAATTTTTCTGCTTTCTTTTGAAACCAGGATATTCCCGTAACTACCAGAAATGTTTGCAAGTATAAGAATAACCATTCCCCAGAATTCTTTTCCTTCCTTCCAATTAAATTCATATCTATCGATAACAATAATTAAAATACCTAAAAATCCCATTAAGATGTAAATTAACCTCTTTAGCGAAAGCTTATCATCTTTTATAATAAGGTGGGCCATTAACGCAACAAATAATGGCCCACCTCCTACTATAATTGCAGTTATTGAGGCTGGAGCAAGGCTAATTCCTATGTAAAATAAAGAATAAAGTAAAAAGGTTTGAAAAAGACTTATTTTTAAAATGGGCTTGAGGTTTTCTTTTAAGAGTTTTGGGTAATTGCTCCAATTACCGGCAAATGGCAAGATTAGAAGGCCTGATAGAAAAAAACGGATTCCCGCAAAATTTAGAGGAGTTGTATATACAAGCCCCAGTTTGATACCAACAAAGGCAGTTGACCACAAAAAACAAGCCAGTATGGCAAGAAAATATGTGCTAAAAAAAATCTTTTTCAAGCTAAGTATTTTGGACGGCAAATATATCCCAATTTTTGACTTGAAAGAATTTCTTAAAATAAGAAAGAAACAAAAAAACAAATAGGGTATTTTCAATTTTAATAATCTTAGTAATAGAATAACAAAATTCTATTTGCAAATAGTTCGAAATAATAGGTTAATAACAATTAAAAATAATATACCATGAAAAAAGATGAAATGAGAAAGAAAAGCCTGATTACCACAGTGGCAATAGTCATTATGGGATTCTATTCTGTAAGTTTTGCCGGTAATTCAAATCTTAGGCTGCTGAAAAAGGATACATTATCCTTTGTAACGTATTCTGGAAGGGTTATTGATGCTGAAAGCAATAAACCTGTTGTGTTTGCTAATGTATACCTCCATGGCACAAGTTTGGGAACTGTAACAAATTCCGATGGAGAATTTATACTGAAAGTACCCAAAGGTAATACGGCTGATAAATTGGCAATAACCTTTATTGGGTATACAAATTTATTGGTCCCTTTGAATGACCTCAAAACAAAAAATAGCACCATTAGTATGGAACGGTCGCCTATTCCTATTGAAGAAGTGGTGGTACGTTCAGGAGATGCTTATCAACTAATAAAAAGTGCTTTGCTTAGAATAAAAGATAATTATAACAGTTCCCCTGAAATGCAATTGGGGTTTTATAGAGAAACCATTAAACAAAACCGCAACTATGTTGAAGTAGCTGAAGCTGTACTTGATGTTTATAAGTCTTCATACATAGATGATTTTGATTTTGACCGTGTTAAAATATACAAGGGTCGAAAAAGTGAGGATGTGAAAAAGATGGATACCGTGTTATTCAAGTTTCAGGGTGGACCAAAAACAAGTTTTTTACTTGATGTTGTAAAAATACCCGGAAATATATTTTCTGGAGATATACTCGACTATTATACTTTTAAGCTTGTTGGTTTAACTAAAATTAATGATAAGGAATCGTATATAATTGAGTTCGACCAAAAAAGTTATGTTGATTATCCCCTTTATCAGGGAAGAGTTTACTTGGATGTTAAAAATCTTGCCATTGCAGGTATCGATTTTAAAATTAGTGAAAAAGGAATTGATGGGGCAGCAAGCCAACTTATCAGAAAAAAGCCATTTAACATGAAAATGGATGTAGTAAGTGGAAACTATTTAGTCAATTACAGGGAATTGAATGGCAAGTGGTATCTTAATTATGTAAGATCTGAATTGGTATTCAAATGCAAGTGGGATAAAAAGCTTTTCAGATCAACATATACAACTACGTTTGAAATGGCTGTAACTGACAGAGATATAGAAAATGTAAGCAAATTCAAATACAGGGAATCAGCCAAAATGTCTGATGTATTTGCTGATCAGGCTGATTATTTTGCTGACGAGGATTTTTGGGGTGAATATAACTTTATAAAGCCCGATGAATCAATTGAATCTGCTATAGAAAAGCTAAACAGAAAACTTAAGATTAAAAATCTTGGGTATAATGCAGAGTAAAAAATAGTTTATGAAACTTTAGAAATAAAGAATCAATGCGTGTGATAGGATGGATTATCATTCAAGTGTTAGCCTGGCCCCGGTATGATTTACTTAGTGTTCTTTAAAATAAAGGGTTAGCAATTTAGGGGGGATAGTTGGGCTAACATTAATTAATCTCTAGCAAGATGTTCTTTTTTACATACACACAAGAGGGTGTTCTAAAAGTCAGAAAATTTTTGCTTCTTAGACACCTTCTTTTCATTAAAAATTGACAAGAAAGAAATTTAAATAAATATAATTTTAGATTTTTAGTAGATTTACAGTTGTTCCTTTTG
>CAZWGG010000298.1:0-6894 GCA_964633305.1 uncultured Bacteroidales bacterium | reverse complement strand
TACCATGAATCCTGAAAATAGAACACTCAGGCAAGTCACCATTGAAAGTGCCGCAGAAGCTGATAGAATATTTTCCATGTTAATGGGAGATGATGTTCCACCCAGGCGCGAATTCATTGAAACTCATGCAAAATATGCAAATATTGATGTATAAAAAATGATTGAAAAGTTACGATGATATCGTGATTTTATATTTGTTAAACACAATATAATCAGGTTTTGAATTTTTTGGATAATAACTTTAATTAAGTTTTAAAATATGAGATGGTTATTTTTAACTTGTATACTCACATTTTTTTCAATTCCTTGTTTGTTTTCTCAAAATAATTTTCAGTTAAAAAATATCTCAGAATTTGAATGGGAGTTGGATTACCAGATTTTTTTAAAGTTGTCTAATGATTCTACTTTTCGATCTGATATCAGGGAACTATTCCATGTGCCAAAGGGAAAAATCGACTTTTCTTCCGACTATGTGTATTATCCTGTAAATCTGGATGAAGATTATGTGAAAAATGTAACTCAACACATGGATACTACTAATGAAAACCTGGATGGGTATAAAACACTTTGGGGCGCATTGCATGCATCATTAGGAGGTGGCTGGGTACATTTTACCAATTGTTTGCTTTATGCTTTTGAAACCGGTCAACTTTCACTTACTGCACCTTTGATGAAGCGGCCTCAAACAAAATGGAAACCTAACCCTGTTACAGAAACGTACAAACGAACACGCAAATGGGAATATTATACCCCGGTTGACCAAAAAAGGGCAATAATGGAATTTAAGGTACGTAGAAAGAATGATGAGCTTGGTGATATTAGTAGTATACCAGGTGAATATGTCTCACTTTTGCTTAAAACAAACAATAAAGAATACATGAAGTATCAGGAAGCTGGTGATGTAAATACACTGGCCAAAATAGACCTTGTTAAGCTTATGCTTGGTGTAAATTTTTTGGGTGAGGCACAAATTAGTTATATCCGGAGCAAAGTTTTGAAAACTGTGAAAAATTATTCACTAAATAAGCTTCCATCTATTCTTATATTCGATGAATTCGATGCTGCAGCCATTATGACACTGGATACAGATGGATACAAAGTGGATAATATAGCGTTTAAAAAATCGGGAATGTTTACTAAAGAGGAAATGGAACAAAAACGCAATGAAATTTTTGCAATTATTCATAAAATAAATGACTATAATAATAATTCATTTAAGAAAAGATTGGGGAATTATTACCAAAAATGAATTATAAATGATAAAAAATATAAACTATTTATATTTTTAAGTGTTCCTATAATCATAGTTATCTGGTTAATTCATTTTTGTGCCTATAAGGTGAATAAATTCTTCCCGTGTCCGGTGTTCCTTTAAAAAACAGCCTGTAAAAGCAGAAGTGGTGGTAACTGAATTCTGTTTCTGGACACCACGCATTACCATACAAAGATGCAAAGCTTCAATTACAACTGCTACTCCAAGCGGCTTAAGTGCATTTTGTATACAATCTCTTATCTGAACAGTGAGTCTTTCCTGAACTTGCAGCCTTCGTGCAAAACCATCGGCAACCCGTGCAATTTTACTTAATCCGGTAATATAGCCATTTGGAATATAAGCAACATGAGCTTTCCCAAAAAATGGGATCATATGATGTTCACACAGTGAATAAATCTCTATGTCCTTAACTAAAACCATTTGTTTATATTCTTCTTTAAAAATAGCCGATTTAAGTATTTCATCGGGATCAATATGATACCCATGTGTCAAAAATTGTATGGACTTGGCTACCCGTTCAGGTGTATCGTGAAGGCCTTCTCGATTTATATCTTCACCAATATTTTGTAAGATTTTTCTATATTGTTCAGCTATTACTTCAGTCTTTTTTCCATTAAATCTGTCAATTCGTTCATATCCATCGTCGGGTATTTCTTCTATCATTTTATTACGGGCCATTATTATTTAATTTTACAGTTTAATATATCTGTTTCTGTTTATTTGTTGAATAACCAAAAAAAACATTATATTTATTTCGTTGAAATAAGACAGTAAAGATAAGAACTTTTATTTTTGCTAATGAAAATTTAATAATTCCGAACTTGAAAATTTTAATTATTGCAGCAACTCATCGTGAGGTGAAACAATTAAGAGATAGACTTCAGTTTATCCAGCAACATAGATCATATTTGACAGGTTATCAGTACGGAAATTTAATGATTGATATATTAGTAACCGGGTTAGGTAGTGTATTTATGACTTACCACTTAACAAAGATTTTTGGAGCTATAAGTTATGATTTGGCAATAAACATTGGAATTGCAGGAAGTTTCGATTATTTTCTGGAACAAGGGTTTGTAGTAAATGTTGTACAAGATCAATTTGCTGATTTAGGATTTGAAGAAAAGAATGAATTCTATACATTAAGTGAGAAAGAAATGTTGGATGAAAACAGTTACCCGTTTACCGAAGAAATATTAAGAAGTCTTGGAAATTTCGAAATTGAAGAGGTTGAATCTCTTATTCCGGTCAAAGCCATTACAGTAAACACTTTGCATGGATCAAAAGAAAGAATAAAGATAATAAAAGAGAAATTCAACCCTGAAATAGAAACTATGGATGGTGCGGCCTTTTTTTATGTCAGTTTATCAGAAAAAGTTCCTTTTCTTCAAATAAGGTCAATTGCCAGCTTTGTGGAAATTAGAAAAATTGAAAATTGGAATATACCATTAGCATTATCAAACCTAACAGATACCTTACTAGCCATTTTTAATGAATTGAGGATAGATGAGTAAATTTTAATATATCTCATTTCCTGGTATCCAGTAGTAACAAATTTCATTTTCTTTGTATTTATTAAAATTTTATTTATATGATTGTAGTTACAGGCGCAGCGGGATTTATCGGTAGTAACCTTGTTAAAAAGCTAAATACTAAAGGAATTGATGATATATGGCTAGTTGATGATTTTTCCAATGAAATAAAAAATAAAAATCTTGATAATAAAACTTATAAAGGGAAGGAACATAGAGATTTTTTCTTTGAATGGATAAAGAATAATACATCAAATATTGATTATATCTTTCATATAGGGGCACGTACCGATACAACCGAATTTGATATTAATATTTTTAACATGCTGAATTTAGGATATTCTAAGAAAATTTGGCAAGTGTGTACAGAATTTGAGATCCCTTTACTTTATGCTTCCTCTGCCGCTACATATGGATTAGGCGAATTAGGATACAACGATTCACATGATATTATCGATAAATTAAAACCTCTTAATCCATATGGAAATTCAAAAAATGAATTTGATAAATGGGTTCTTCAACAAACTAAATCTCCTCCGTACTGGCACGGGGTGAAGTTTTTTAATGTTTATGGACCGAATGAATACCATAAAGGTAGGATGGCTTCTGTAATTTTTCATGCTTTTAATCAAATTCGAGAAACAAAAAAAATGAAACTTTTCAGGTCGCACAGGCCCGATTATGAAGATGGGGAACAAAAAAGAGATTTTATATATGTTAAAGATGCTGTTGATGTAATGTTTTTTTTAATGAATTGCAGAATCAATTCTGGCATTTACAATCTCGGAACAGGTAAGGCCCGTACTTTTTTAGATTTGACTTCCAATACATTTCAAGCAATGGGTTTGCCCGAAAATATTGAATTTATTGATACCCCGGAAGATATTCGCGATAAATATCAATATTTCACTGAAGCCAATATGGAGAAGCTTCGGTCAATAGGCTATAAGAGAGAATTTATTTCATTGGAAGATGGACTTACTCAATATATACATAATTACTTAATACCACAAAAGTTTAATTAGCATGGAGCAATTTGAAACTTAGAACCCGGTAATTGTAATTTATCCCATTCCCTATCTCTTCCTTACATTTCCAGCACTGGACGTTTTTATCTCCTTAATTTCAGGTTCTCCAATATAAACAATATCACCAGCGCTACTTGCGCTAAAATAGGCTTCACTTGTAATATGAACCTTTGCATCACCTGCACTGGAAACATCAATATTTCCTTTTTCAGCCATTAGTTCAAAGGCATAAAGATCACCGGCACTGCTTAAGTTTGCTTCCAGGGAATTTGTTTTCCCTGAAAGATAAGCATTTCCAGAACTGCTTATGTTAATTTTTACTTTTTCTGCTATTATGTCAAGGTGCAAATTACCGGCACTGCTTAAACTAATATTGAGATTACCCGTGTGTAGTATATTTTCTCCTTTGATATCTCCGGCACTTGATATCTTAATTGATTTTAATTTTTTGTAGGTTAAAAAAATCTTTTTCGATTTTGCCATACGTATGTTAATATCCGAATAAATCTTTAGCTCTTCATTCTCTACCTCGGTTCGGATATATTTTAACAGGTTTTCATCAATTTCAAGTTTAAGATACTCCTCATCTCCTTGAGTAATAAAAACATCAAGACCATTTGCTACTTTTATAGAATTAAAATTTTCAACTGGCCTTTCTTCTGTAACTATATGTCCGTTACCTGAAATGCTGTCACCAATATCGATATAGCAACTATAAAAAACAATACAAAAGCTGATGGTTAGAAGCGAAAAAAAATTTATTTTCATAATAATAAGATTATATGAGTAAGTTAATTCATTTGACATTACAATTTAGTGTAATGTTACAACTTATTCAATTTTTTTCAAAATTCAAGTGTAAATACTGTTTCAATTCCCGGATTGGATTTTACTGATATTTTTCCATTATGTAACCGCATTATTTGTCTGGAAAGACTCAGTCCAATACCTGATCCGTCTTTCTTTGTCGAATAAAAAGGGATAAATATATTCTTTATTTCTTCATCACTAATACCTACTCCGTTATCAACTATTTCAATAATTATTGAGTCCTTGTTTCTCTCCCTGGCTTTAAGCATTACATTTCTTTTTACCTGATTTGAAAAAGCCTGAAAAGAATTGGTTATTAAATTGATAATAACCTGTTCAATAAGTTTTTTATCAATTGTTAATAGTAAATTATTGTCAAGAACTTCAATATAAAAGTCCACTTTTTGTTGTTTACTTATAGGTTTCATAAGTAATTCAATATCGCTTAGAAATTCATTTACGTTTACCTGAACAAAATTAGGTTTTGGCATCAGGGTAAGATTTCTGAATTTTTCAACAAAGTGTGATAAACCAATACTTCGTTCTTCAATAATATCAAGACCTTTTACAGTATCATCGAGCAATTCCTGGGTAATATTTTTAAGATCTTTTATTTTCCTGGTTTTTTTTTCAATTAAAAACTCTTTAATAGTTACAATTGAAGAAAGAATCGGGCTGGTAGAATTCATTATTTCATGTGTTAATATTCTTATGAGCTTTTGATAAGAATCAAGTTCATTATCTTCCAATTCATTTTTTATATTTTGAAAAGATATTAGTCTGATCACCTTATTTTTAATCTTAAATAATGAAGCTTTTACTGCAATTTTAAACAGTTCATTATTAATATTTATATCTATTAATTCTTGTTGGCCGGGTTTGACACTTTTTATCCGTGCAGGCAATGAATTGTCAATCTTTTTAAGCCTGTCAAGATTCCTTATTGATGGTATTTTTAATATATTCCTGGCTGCCGAGTTTATTATATCAATATTCCCCTCTTTGTCGAATGATAATAAACCAATACCAATATGTTCTATCACATTTTGTAAGTACATATTCTTGTGAACCGTTTCAACTTTAAGGTTATGTATTCTTCTATTTACCTCATCAAAGCATCCATAAAGCTTTACAAACGATTTAGAAGGAGCCATACGTTTGTATATAATCGATGAATCATCATTGCGTACTGCCGAAAAGAAATTGTAAATATCTTCATTCAGCTTGTTTAAATAACGAATTAATAAGACTACTTGTATTATAATTAATATCAATAAATTAAATACAATTATCATATCTCTCAGAGCAAAATAGGTGAAAGCTGTCAACAGGCATGTTAGCGAAAGAATGGTAATCCTAACAATCAGGTTAATGTATAAATTTTTGTAAATCATATCGTTCTTAATTAACATTTTTTATTAAATACCATACTTTTCAATTTTTCTGTACAACGTTTGTCTTCCTACTCCAAGTTCTTTTGCTGCTTCACTAATATTCCAATTATTGTTTTTCAAAGCATTGGTAATAATTATTTTTTCACCCTGTTCAAGACTCATACCTTCTTTTAGTATATTTTTTGATATGGGCTCATATAAAAGATTAAAGTCATCCGTTGTGATGTAGTTTGTCTCGCTTAATATTACAGTCTTTTCAATAGTATGTCTAAGTTCTCTTATATTGCCTGGCCAGGAATAATTCTTAAGTTTGTCCAGTGCATCGGATTTATATCGAAGTTGAGGTTTTTCATATTTTGAAGCAAACATTTTAAGATAAAACTCTGCCAGCAGAATAATATCATCACCTCTTTCCCGTAATGGAGGAATTTCAATTTGAACTGTATTGAGCCTGTAAAAAAGATCTTCACGAAATAAGTTGTCTTTCACCATTGAATACAAGTTTTTATTTGTAGCGGAAATTAAACGAATATCAACAAAAATTTCTTTATTTGAACCAACTGGTATAATTTTTCTTTGTTCAATGGCGGTTAAAAGTTTTGCTTGCAAGGAAAAGCCCAGGTTTCCTATTTCATCAAGGAATAATGTTCCTCCATATGCTAATTCAAACCTCCCAATCCTATCTTCTTTGGCATCTGTGAAAGCACCTTTTAAATGGCCGAACATTTCACTCTCAAACAATGTCTCACTCAGTGCTCCTAAGTCAACAGAAACAAAGTCATGATCACTACGTTTGGATTGCCGGTGAATTTCCCTGGCTATTAATTCTTTTCCTGTTCCATTTTCTCCTAAGATCA
>CAZWGG010000297.1:1330-6911 GCA_964633305.1 uncultured Bacteroidales bacterium | reverse complement strand
CTTAAGTTCCAACTCGGCTTCATATTTACTTGTTCCATACGCATCATCCGGGTTACATTTCGTTTCTTCATTCCATACTCCTTTATCAGGAGTATATTCGCCATAAACTTTTACTGTACTTAAAAAGACGAAATGTTTCACCCCAGATTTTCTAGCCTTTTCAGCTACTTCAAGGCATAAATCTTTATTCACCCTGAAATATTCTGATTCCGGTATTTTTTTTGTTTGGTGAACAATGGCTGCAAGATGTAATACAACATCTATATTAGTAAAATCTATTTCTTCTGTCTTGTTTTCTATCAGGCAGACTTCTTTAATACTATTAAATTTTGAATTGCTTATGAAATTACTTCCGACAAAGCTGTTGGCACCAGTGATGAGAATGTTGTGCATGGTTGGTTATGTTTGGTTGTTACTGAAATATTGTTTTTAGGAAATAAAGAAATAAGGGTATAGGGATATAAGAGAAAACTAAAAAGATGAAGTTGTTGCAGTCATTTTCAACATGGTGTTTCTTTTTACATTCAAACATTCCTTTTAATTTTTTTATTTTTCCCGTAACCAGATTTCCAATCACTTTTCCCTTATACCTTTATTCCTTATGTCCTATCCCCTTCTTTACCTTTCTGGCAACAAAATTAATATACCCATCTAAAATCACCTTTGTATTTTTATAACTATATTTCAAAGATTTTTACTTTTTCCCAATCGACTAAATTGTCTGCTCGCGATAAATTTATAAAATCAAAATCACTGAGTAGTTTACTAAATTTTACAAGCGATTGTTTAAGGCCGTGGTAAGATTTAAATTTACGGATTAAACTTAAATCTTTTATTATAGGTTGTGTCGCGTCAAAATCCCTGGGATGGTAATATGTCATGTTATACGAAGACCTTTTAAAATAGTGTCTAATCAACCAATATGGAAACAGGCGAAAATAACCTCCACCTCCAACTACAATTTGCTTTCCAAGCACACTATATGTTGACATTGGAAATTCTTTAAGAACCAAGCCGTTCTGTTTAATAATAAAAGGAGTATACATCCCTATATTTTTAAACCCTCCAAAGTGGTGTTTGGTAGGAAATACAGAGCAATCTATTTCAATACCGTTTTGAGCTAACACTTCAAAAGCCCATAAATTAGATTCTCCAATTGAAAAAGCCGGTGCCCTGAATATATTAACTTTTTCTCCTGTAATTTGACTTATTGAATCAATAGATCTTCTGATATCTGCCTCAAATTCAGAATATTTTTGGTTTATTATCAAATTATGCACATCAGAATGACTCCCTATATCATGCCCATTTTTATGTATCTTTTTTAGTAATTCCGGATATTTTCTAGCTACCCATCCCAAACAAAAAAACGTTGACCGAATATTATATTCATCAAGAATTTCAAGAATAATATCCGAATTAAGCATTATTCTTGATTCATATTGATCCCATATTTTTTCATTATTAAAGCTTTTATTGAATTTAATATGGAACCAGTCTTCTATATCAAAACTCAAAATATTCACTAATAAAATCTTTTTCCTCTTTTATGAAAAATCTTTACATCTTGCCTAGTTGGAAAAGAAAAATATGTTTTTTCAGAATCCAGATTGGGAACAAGTTTGTATTCACCTTTATGTATTAACTCGATGGCTTCAAGAATAGCATCCATTCCAATCATCTTTGATTCTTTTATTAGTTGATTTTGACTCATGCCTTTTCTAATCGGAATCGTTTTTTGCACAAGAATAGGGCCACTGTCAATTCCTTCATCTACAAAAAAAACTGAAACACCGGTTTCTTTTTCATCATTCTTAAGTACCCAGAAAGAAGGCATAATTCCCCTGTATTTTGGTAAGAGAGCAGTATGTAAATTCAAACAGCCTTTTTCAGCCAGTTCTATTAGTGGCTTTTTAAAAATCTCATTTCCTGCAATAGAAATTAATAAGTCTGGCTCATATGATTTCAATATGCTCAAAGATTTCGGGTGATTCACAGACTTCTGAAGCTGAATAACTTCTACATTTTCTTTTTTTAAAACTTTTTTTACACTTTGTTTCGGATTTAGTTTATTGATAATATAAAGAAATCCATAATGGATAAAAAACCGAATACCAAATACCTCTAAGGTCTTTTTCATCTTTTCGATGAAGGATATCTTTTTCCCAAAAGGCGAAACATCAAATAGAACAGTTGCTACTACTTTTGAATGACTGGGGAACTTTTGTAATAGATACTTTATATTTTTTGAGAGAAAAAATGGATCAAATTGGGTAAGTAATATTATGTTCATTGCTTTTTATCAAAGATATATTTAGTATTTTTGGAACAATATTATTAATGATTTCTAAACATTCAAAAACATTTTACTCCTATCAACCTTTTTACCTCTCCCTCCGGTTCTTTCTTTACTTTCAATATAATTAATAAAAAAAGGCAACATTACAAAAAATCCCATTACTGGTGGATCAAAAGGAGTCCCCGAACTAAAAAATGCAAAGAAATATGTAATTAAAAAGAAAATAAAAAGTAGGGGATACTTTTTTATATACTTTAAGTAGTAATGAAAAACCTTGTACATAAAAAAGATATAAAGGGAAAGTCCAATTATTCCTGAATAAAGTAAAATGGTCAGAAAAGGATTATGTGGCCAGTCGCTACGGGTTTTATCGCCATAAAAATGAAATCCATACCAATTTAAATAATTAAATCCTCCTCCAAAAATTTTTTTTCTCCAATTGTATTCTTTGGTGAAAATCTGCCTGCCAAATTTCCAGCGGACAGTACGTCCCTGAATAAATGAATCAGTAATTGAATCGACTACAATACCAGATGTTAGGGGTAAATAAGTTGTATCTTCCGAGATCAATTTGAGGATTAAGTTTCGGATAGGATCGGTATCATTTTGAATTACTAATAACGCAAAAATATTTTTTGTTGATATATTTCCTAACCCGGTGCGGTATAAAAACATCTTTTCTTGTGAAGTAGAATATTGAGATTCCTTTAGTTTAAAATTAATATTATTGGTACTTATTAACTTTTTTTTCATTCTATTTTTATCCTGACTCTTAATTTTCTTATAATCAATAATTTGTACACCAGAAACCTTTCTTATATTTTTTGAATTCTTAGTTGAATCTATGTCACCATTTGTCCGAATAATTTCAAATTCAGGATATGCATATATTACATAGCCTTGAAGGGAATCAAAGTTTGTAGTATTGTATTTTGACCAATACAAATAACCACTAATGTTACCTGTTTTACTCATCTTTTCTTTAATAGAAAGATACTGCCAAACACCCTTTTTTGAGAGATCATAAAAAGACATCTTTGTGCAAGATCCTTCATATTTAAGACGAACCCACGTACCATTAAAATCTTTGGAAACATAACAATAGGCTGAAAATTTTATACTATCACCCAAAGATACTTCTGATTTTCCAATTCGTGTAAAAGAATATGCATTCCCATTCCAAGAATCAGAATTGCAAGTATAATCCATTAAATATCCTTGTGAATTATTCGGAACTATTCCAACATTTTTTCCTTTTAACGGATAGACTGTTTTATGATTTCTTGAACCCCAACCTGAATCCGGATCTTCTGGATTGAATACATAATTATTTGCTTTTATTAATTTAAATTGAGGATAAGCAAAAATCACATATCCCTGAAGGGAATCAAAAGTTGTACTATTATATTTAGCCCAATACAGATATCCACTAATACTTTCGTCTTTATTGAATTGGTGTATGATATTAAGTCTTTGCCAAATTCCTTTGTTTTTAATATCATAATAATAATTCCTTCGGGGAATACTCGATACATACAACCGTACCCAATTCCCATTAAAATCATCTGAAACGTAACAATATGAAGATGTTATTAAAATATCTCCACTATCAGCTTTTGCATTCCCAACTTGTGAAAAAGAATATGCATTCCCTTTCCAAGTATCAGCTTCACATGTTTTGTCCATCAAATATCCTTTTGCATCTTCAGGTACAATGTGAACATTATTACCGGTTAATGGAAAAACAGTATTATGTTTTCTAACACCCCAACCACTTTCTGGATTCGTGGGATCAAAATTAACTGCCCATATTTTATTATTTATGTTAGTATAAGAAATTTCTTTGGGAAATATTGATAGAATCCTATAAACATTTGCACTAATATTATCTCTAATATGCCGTGTATTTTCAATTCCAATTACCTCTAACACCTTATGTTTGAAATAAAATGAAGTCTTGAATAAAAGTAGAATAGTGCTAATTATGATCAAAACGTAAATTAAAATGAAAGATTTGAATGATGAAATTGACTTTTTTAAATAAGAATATTTTTGGGTTAATGACAAAATTAATGTCATAAATAATATCAGTACAATACAAGACAGCAATATAAAACCACGCCTTGATCCTGAAAAAATAATATTTAATATAAATAGGATAAAAAATAAATGAAAAATGAATTTATAATATTTTGAGTTCAATTTATTCATGAAAGCAAAAATTCCTATAATTCCTAGAAATGAAGGAATTAGACTAAAATTATAGTCAAGCTGTATATTCAACTTATCATTTGAAAATCCAGATAAATTAAACTGATCATTTTTGAGATAAAAATTTACTCCTTTGATTAACAAAATAATTAGAGCAAGAAAAATTGTAAGATAAATAAATCTATTAGTAAATAATCTAAATTCATCAATGTCACTAACCGATGTAAAAAGGAAGAAGAAAAAAGATATTAAAATAAAAATATTTACTGCTTCTTTAAATATTTCGAGATAAATCTTATTTGAAGTAACTAATGCAATAATCAGAATTGCAAATAAAAGAAACACTAAATAAAAATATTGGAAAAAAACAGAAAACGAAGGCAATTTTTCGTTCTTGATTTTAAGGAAAGTATAAACGATATATCCAAAGAATAAGAGAATAAAAGGATATTTAAAAAAGGGAATTGCTGTTCTGAATATGAACAATAAGATTGTTGTATTTAATACATACAGCTCTTTTTTGACAAAATTTTTCGATATTTCTATTCCAAACATGAATTAAACAGATATCATTTTTTATACTTTAATCAATCATCATATTAAAAAGAAAATTAATTTTTTTTACTCTCTTTTTTAAATTTTATTTTTAATATAACCGATAATAAAAATGATGGAGTAATAATGACTAAATAATTCGAAATAAGACTTATAAATAAAGGTATTCCATGTAAATATTTCTTTTTAATCTTTATCCTATATCTTTGTCCTTTTTTTCTCCTGAGAACAAAATTTCTATTAAATCTATATAAATATAATGTCTCATCAATATTATGAACAACAGCCCCCTTGTATGTTGCTCTTAGCCATAATTCCATATCCTGTGCTTTTTTATAAAGGGAATCATAATAACCATATTTTTCGAAAAAAACGGCACGAAACATAATAGTTGGGTGAACCACATCTATTCTTTTTAAAAAGGATTTAAATGTTGCCTGCAATGCAACTCGCTTTTCACCAAGTACTTTCCCTTCATTATCAATCATAAGGCATTGGGTACCAACCAAATCAACA
>CAZWGG010000297.1:0-1320 GCA_964633305.1 uncultured Bacteroidales bacterium | reverse complement strand
ATTTAAATAGTTCACTTGTTTTTCGAATCTGGTGGGTGCTGACAAATCATCAGCATCCATACGTGCAATAAATTTTCCTCTTGATAAGCGGATCAATTTATTCAAATTAGCAGGTAACCCAAAATTCTCCGTGTTAAAATACAATCTTATCCTATGATCTTCTTTTTGTAACGATTCTAGTATATTTCGAGTATTATCATTGCTGTTATCGTCAATAATAATTACTTCAAGATTTTTGTATGTCTGATCAAGAATACTTCTTACCGCCTTCTCAACAAATATCTCCTCGTTATATACTGATAATATTACTGATACTAATTCATCCATTTATTATAGCTGAAATATCTAGTTCATAAATTTTTCTTTGTCCTTCATGCTCCGAATCAAACGTAATTTTGGAAAAATCGCTTGAAAACCTGGGATGCAAATCACATCTGTTTTCCTGTTTCCACTTGAGTGGTGAAAAAAAATGACCGAGAACATATAACTTTCCAGTCGTCATATCAAACAGCAATAATTTTGACAATCTTGCTTTATCCGGATAAGTATCTGTTAACAACCACCTTTGATCTTTTGAAATACTCGGATGACCATCTTCATTTAGAATTCCTTTTCCTATGATTTTCACATGAGATGTTTTATCCTTCAATAAATAATAGTTATCACCAAACTCCTTCTTCCTTAACCAACCTATTATTTCAGAATTATTTTTCCACGTGCAGTGAGATACCATCTCGTCATCAGCTAATTTATAAAGTTCAGTTCCATTCACATTGGCAGTCATTAACCTGCTATATTTTCTGCCTCTTTTATCATACCACCGGTGTAAAAACATAAAACGTCCATCATCAGGAGCTATTTCAACATGATTTACTTTATGCCAAGCCATATCCATTTCTTTTCTATAATCATATTCTATCAATTCTTTAAATGAAATAATCAGCTTACTATAATTAGAATTTATGTCAATATAATACAACCCATCTGTGAAATCTTCTCTTCCCATGCTCTTAAAAGGAATATTAAAATATCCGTAATCAGGTCGTAATTTTGCAAGTCTGGAAAAATTTAAAGTGATCGCAAATTTCCCGTTTTTTGAAACCGAATAAATCGGATAATCAATTATTCTTTGGGTTTGGTTCTTAACATGAATCACCTTTGATCTGAAAAATTTACCATCATAAAAGTTATGAATAATCTCATCATGGTTGAGCCAGGTTAACATACTCCCCTGCTGCCAGTTCCATGCATTTGTTTTACTAACGGGATGGGTATTTAAGTAAATGTCTATTTCTCCACAATTTCTTGGTGATTTTAGAT
>CAZWGG010000296.1:0-6914 GCA_964633305.1 uncultured Bacteroidales bacterium | reverse complement strand
CATTTAACAACTTTTCACTATTATAAACTACTTCGGAGAGTAAAACACTTTTGTCACTATCAATTGGCTTATACCTGAATTTAATAGTAATCAATTCATTTTTTGCTTTTCCCGAAATTTTTACTTCCTGGTATTTAAGCTTATCAGTAGTTCTAACCTCGGTGGATGATGTTTTTGGAACAATTTCATATAAAGCGGTAACGGTATGTCCTGCTCCCAATTCTCCTGCATCTTTGGTATCGTCATTAAAATCTTCTTTTGCCAATACCCGGTTTTCATAGCCAATAAGACGATATGCTTTAACATGGGCAGGGTTAAATTCAATTTGTATTTTTACATCTTTGGCAATGGTAAACATATTGGCTAGCAGTTCTTTAACAAAAACTTTTTCAGCTTCCTTTATATTATCAATATAAAAATAATTTCCATTCCCTGCATTGCTGATTTGTTCCATACGCCCATCTTTATAATTTCCCATTCCAAAACCACAAATAGTAAGGTAAATATCCTCTTTTCGTTTTTCTTCAATGAGCCGTACAAGGTCACCGCTAGAACTTACCCCCACGTTAAAATCGCCGTCGGTGGCAAGCACTACCCTGTTATTTCCATCTTTTATATAATTTTCTTTTGCTATTTTATATGCCAGTATAATTCCGGCACCTCCTGCAGTTGATCCACCGGAACTTAACGAGTTTAATGATTTTTTTATTTTCGTTGTATTGCCTGCTGATGTCGATTCTAAAACCACTCCGGCTGCTCCGGCATATACCACTATAGCCACTTTGTCCTTTTCATTCAGCTTCTCAAGCATCATGTTAAACGATTTCTTTACAAGAGGAAGCTTATTATTATCTGACATTGATCCTGAAACATCAACCAGGAAAACCAAATTACTGGGTTTTGTTTTTTCATAATCTAATGATTTTCCTTGTATACCAATATGTAAAAGTTCATGTTCGCTGTTCCATGGACATTCACCCAGTTCAGTGGTAATGGAGAATGGATGTTCCCCGTTAGGCTGTGGATAGTTATATGTAAAATAGTTAATCATTTCTTCGATTCTTACCGCATCTTTAGGAGGCAATTGGTTATTATTAATAAACCTTCTTATATTACTATACGATGCATTATCAACATCAATAGAAAAAGTGGATAAGGGATTTTGCAATGCATCCATGAATTCATTTTCATAAATCCTGTCATATTCTTCAGTGTTAAAATCCTGAACTTCATCTTCATACTCAATATTCTTTGTAGCTTCCTCCGGAATCACAAGACTCTCAAGCATAACATCCTTGGCTGTATATTTATTTTGGCAGGAAAACATGAATGCCAGTAAAACAATTGTGAAAACTTTGGAAATAAATCCAATATGAACAATACCTTTTGAGCCGGAAATCTTTTTTTCTTTCAATTTAAACTTTTTCATAATTTTAATTTTTTTTAGTTTCACATTTTTGTTTCAAACATATAAAGGGGAAAAGACATACCGTTGTAAATTAATTGTAAAACCATTGTTTTCTATTTTACAATTTGTAGAATGACATGTAAGGTTTTGATAAATAACCGATTTAGTTTAAATAGAGAGGATGCATAAAACCGATTTATTATATTTTGAATTACTGAAAAAGGAAATTTCCCTTACCTTACAAAAGTCACATCCGGGTTTAAGTTCCTCCATTCACGATTGGAAGGGACAAGATATCATACTTTTCCAGGAAGATCTTATAAAATGTGTGAATGGCCAGGTAAGTGAAAAGTGGTTTTATACACACTTAAAATCTTCCGGCCAAAAGCTTCCAAGGATTGATATGCTGATTATGTTAAGTAAATATGCCGGTTATTCCGGCTGGACCGAATTTAAGCTTAAACATTTTCATGATATTCCTAAAAAAAATGCTGTTAAGCTTAATTCAAAGTTTTTGTCCTACATTATACTCATCATCATTTTGCTTGGTACCATTACATGGGCAATTACCAAAATTTTTAATACAAGATCATATACTTTTTGTTTTATTGATTCCGATAGAAAAACAGCTATTCAGGGTGAAACAATTGAAATAATTCTGTTGTATGATGGCGAATCACCAGTAGAAATGAAATGTGACAGCCTAGGGCATTTTAAAATAAAAACACGTAAACAAAAAATAAGGTTTATAGTTAAAACCCCATACTACAAAACCGACACAATAACCCGTATAGTAAATAAAAGAAGGAAAAATGAAAATATAAAACTTCGAACCAATGATTATGCATTAATGATCCATTATTTTTCAACGTCAAACATTACCGATTGGAATAAAAGAAGAAAGCAATTGGATAATATGTTTGCTAATAATGTTCAAATATACCAGGTTTTTGATAAGAACAATTCAGGGATGGAATTGTATAATAAGCAGGAGTTTATAAATAAGCTTACCATGCCGGTTAATAGCCTGAAAAATATTGAAATAATTGAAACTATATATACCGGAAACAAGATATCGATGTTAAGGTTTCGACAACTAAATAATAAATGATAACGAGAAAAATAAATAGCATACATCTGTTCATTGTAGTATCAATACTGTTGATGTGCTGTGCAAGCCCGATAAATAAGCAAATGACCGAGCCATATACCGAGGATGAAATGATTTTGGAGGAAAGTACCAAAGAGGAACAGAATGACCGTATATCTCTGGATTATGAATTCGAGAACGAAACACTATCTGAAAGCAACCTTACCGCATTTGAGCAGAGGGCAATCCAAAAAATTAATGATGCTGTCGGTTATTTCGAGATCATATCAGATAAAAACTTTGACCCCTACTTTAAGGAACAGGCAAAAACTATGGTTTATCAATTCTTTGAATATAGAAATACCTCGCTTTCTTTTAATAAAGAAGAGATTTCTTTAGAAAATCTTGTCGAACGTCTTGAACAATCGGAATATGGTAAATTGATTATAAAAGTAAAGCACGTAAAAGTTAAAAAACCTGTTCAAAAAGATAATAACCGTTATAAAGGCCAAATCGAGTTTATACAGATAATTTCGGCAATCCAGGGTCAGAATAAAACATTACTTGATTCTTGTAGTATTCAAATGAATATAGTGGTAAAAAAAGTAGATAAAAAATTTGGTGAAACATCAAAAATGATATGGGAAGCGTTGCTAGGTTCAAGCTATGAAGAGTAAAGATGACCAACTGGTTCAACCTAAAGAAAAGAAATGCATAAAACAGAACTACTTATTTTAAACTATTAAAAAAGGAGATTTTTCTAACTTTATTGCACCTATACACTTCAGGATGCACTCCCTCTCATTACAGGATGTTTTCCGGTGTGATAGATACTGTTGAATTGTATGGCAGCAATATCTATGGCTTCGGGATACCTGCCATAGATCTGATCGTCACAGAGTGACATACCTATATAACGTCTTGAAAAATGTCATTCAAAACAGGCTGTCCGTTGGAACTGCCTGATCGGATTGCTTTATGAATGCTTTTCCTTCAATCGTTTGTAAACATCTTCCAGGGTTCCATTAAATGGTCCGGGAGTTTCCATTTTGATCGATACCAGGGCAGCGGCAAATTTCAATGATTCTGCCACTTCGTGATCCAGTCTTTGCGAGAGATATGCTGCAAAGGTAGTATCGCCCCGACCAGTCCTGCCGGAGACATTGCTGTTGGAAAATTTTTCATAATACGTTTTACCTTTTACCCTTGCCAGTACGCCTTCTGATTGTGTAATCAGAATTTCAGGGCATCCCCACGATTCGACAATAACAGCGGCTTTCTCAAGATCATCGGTGCCTGTTAGAATGCGTGCTTCCACTATATCCAGCTTAAGCTTGTCCATCATTCCCACAATTTCTTGTTTGTTAGAGACATCGCTATATTCGATAACACGGCTTGGAGTCACGTGACGAACAAAGCTCTGCATATCGGTTGAAAGACTGTATCCCCTGGATTTTAGCCCTTTCATAAGGTACATGTCGAATTCCGTATCCGAAATACCGGCCAGGTGAGCACACGTTGTTTCGAGTGATGGGACATCAGAGATAGATATAAGACCAGCAGATTTTACCAGGGTCAATGTGCGTTCGTCCATGTTTTCCGACTCATGCAGCACTCGTGAAAATGTGGTCTCTTCGCTGGGAATAAGGAAGGTATCCACGCCAACATCCTGCATCGCCTTGAGAATATGTTTATCTTTTTCAGCCATTTTCACAACGGCGGCAACTTTCATTCCGATACGGGCAGCGACCATAGCCCCGCATAATACTGCGCTTCCCGGAGCGATGTGAGCCTTTCCTTCAAAAGGTATGATCTCATCATAGCACATGTGCCCCACAAATGTAATGTCGTATTTATTAGTCATATTAATTGGTTCCTTATTTGGTTGTTACTTTAAAGTATGATTCTTTATCCTTCATACAGGCCTATTTATCATCATCCGGACCACTCAGCAACCAGGAAAAGTATGACATCAGATCCTTCGACTCAATGGTTTTGCTTTGATTTTTTGCCTGCATTTCCTTAATGTGGTTCATTACAAGATGTGTCCAAACTGCTCCGGGCCTGGGATATGCAGCAACAATGTAATGAGGACCGGGTTCTGATTCTCCTTCTTCAAGTTCCAGCTCTGCCCGAAGGTTGTCCGGAGTGGTCATAGTATTTGCATAATCAAAGACGACCTTGTCCATATGTTTGTAAACCTCTTTACTTTCTTCGGTCATGCCGTAATAATCCAGCAACTGGGCAAAGACATAATTAGAAGTTGTATAAACATCTTGTCCCTGCTCAGATTCAACTACTTCACCATTCTCGGTCTTACACATAGCCCACCCCATAAAAGCTTTGTTATTGTTGTAGACTGTCTTTAAAATCTGTTTGGCACGGTCTTCAGGTATAGAAGGTTCCTCTCCTATAGCAGTCAGGTACCAGAGGGCATCTAACTGATTGGTCCAGATATCGGTATTTTTATTTCCGGTTTTGGGATCATAGCAGGTGATATAATACTTAAGATCATCACCCTTCTTATTCTTATCCTCCCTCCATAATTGCTCAAAACTGTTCCAGGCTTTATCGTATGCTGCCTGTATTTGTGACTCTCCGGCTTTATCGCCAAGCATTTGCGCCATTTTGATCATCGCCTGGCAACCACCCAAGAACTGCGTTGCATCATAAGCATCTGCGCCAAAAAGTACCAAATTGTCAAAGGTGTTCTTTACATCGTCCGGATGGCCTTCAGGAATTCCATCGTTATCAAAATCGAGTTTCAGCAGAGATTCCAGACCAAACTTAAGGGTTTCCCAATTTGTCGTAAGAAATTCGATATCACCTGTGAATTTCACATTACGCAATACACGCATCATCAGCTTGGGAAAGAGATCAACCCAATAATTATTATTGTACCAGGCATAATCGCTCACATTGCGCAGGGGATGCCCCTTGGGCATTGCACCGACATCGTGTGCTACGCTGCCCTTGGTTTTAAAATCATCACGGATTTGTGTAAGAGATGCATCTTCATATTCCTCAGGATGTTCTTCAAAATGCATCCGGGCCTCAACAAAAGAAGCATGATAGTGATACCATCGCGGGGTAGTATCCACAGCCTGGATGGAATTAATAAATGCCTGGCATAAATCTTTTTCCACCTTCGGGAAAAGCATCAACAGCACCATTGAATACCAATCCACATCCGAAGGATCGATGTAAGCGTAATCAAAACATTCCAGAAAGCGGGCCCGCTCGCCGTTTTTATCATCGACCCAGACACAGGCGTTGGACAGCGGAAAATGAAGTTCATTCAGCATCAGCCTTGTCAGACGCAGCGCTCCTTCACGGTCATTCTTATAGGAAGAGGTGGAATAAATAGAGTCAAAGATTCGTTCTTGAATTGCCACTGTGCGTTTCCACCATTGTGGATAACTGTCTATGGCAATCTTTACCATATCCAGTGTACGGGTTTTCTCGTTGGTAAAGTTTTTAATATATTTTCGATCGAATGTCGTTCCATCGATGTAATCCTGCACAGGAAAGTCCAAAACAATGGCTACCGGAATGGCTTTGGATTCATTCGGTTTCAGGGTAAAGGTTAAGCTAACCGCCGCTCCATAATCACTTCGAAGAACCGGTTCCAGTTTTTCATAAAAGCTGCCATCCTTTTTTAAGAGAAGTTCTCCGGAGTATTTGTTCAGGCAAAAATAGGGTTGAGTATCTATTGCAACGCCAGGTATATCAGCAACAGCAAGGGCCATCCGGTTTTGGGTTTCAGAGCTTCCCATAACTACCCCACGAATTCCTTCCAATTGAAACGCTTCATGTTTCTGACCATGTACTGCAGCAGAGCTAATATAGACACTGTCCTGATCTGTTGGTTTAAGTTCTTTTTCCTGAAGATTCACCAGGGATGGCCTGGGTACAACAAGTGAAATTTCCTGAACCTCATTGGTAGTGTTTTCCACCATAAACTCTTCGACGCTGATTGGCATTAATGTCTGGTCTCCGCCTGATAGTAAAGGCGAAATCAGTCTCCTGACGACTTTCACCTCATCCAGTTTATAGGCGATCTCCAGAGACGGTGTGGCGATGGTCATCTCAATATTTTTTTCATCGATGGATTCATGATAGTAGTTCTTGAGCGCCGGAATGTCATCAGGAAATTCAGTTTCACCAGGAAGTTTCTGCGTTAACATAGTACAAGTATCGTCAATACGAATATATGGTACCGAGCCAAACTGAACCGCTTTCTGATTCAACATGATAAGACGACCAGCGTCGTTCAGCCGATTATAAAGACCATAAGGCGAAATTCCAATCGAACAGGTCGGCGCACCTTGCAGCGCCACAGTATGAGGAAACTGAAGACACTTGGACATACCTTGAAAATGTACCGTCATTTTATTATTTTCATAAATATCGGCA
>CAZWGG010000295.1:0-6933 GCA_964633305.1 uncultured Bacteroidales bacterium | reverse complement strand
AAAGAAATGTTGGAGATTAGTTGAAATTATTGAAAGAGCTAAATAATAGTCATGATACAGCAAGAAAGTAGATTAACAGTAGCTGATAACAGCGGGGCCAAAGAAGTTCTTTGTATTAGAGTACTTGGAGGAACCGGGAAAAAATATGCATCTATAGGTGATAAAGTTGTAGTTACCGTAAAAAGTGCTATTCCATCCGGTGATATAAAAAAAGGTACCGTAAGTAGAGCAGTAATTGTAAGAACAAAAAAAGAAGTTCGCAGATCAGATGGTTCATATATCAGATTTGATGATAATGCCTGTGTATTACTTACCAACGCTGATGAACTGAGGGGCACGCGTATTTTCGGACCGGTTGCCCGGGAATTAAGAGAGAAATATATGAGAATAGTTTCATTGGCTCCTGAAGTGTTATAATAAACTAAAATCTATGCAGAAAAAGTTAAATATAAAAAAGGGTGATACTGTCTATGTTAATACCGGCGAATACAAAGGCCAAACAGGTAGGGTGCTGGAAGTAGACAGGAAGAATTATAAAGCAATTGTTGAAGGAGTTAATATGGTATCAAAACATACAAAACCTAATTCAAAAAGCCCTCAAGGTGGCATTATTAAAAAAGAAGCTCCTATTCACATTTCAAACATCATGCTTGTAGACCCATCAAGCGGTAATCCAACACGGGTTGGCCGTAAATTGAATAACAAAAACAAACTCGTGAGATACTCAAAAAAAACTGGGGAGGAAATTAAATAATGGCAACCTATATACCAAATTTAAAAAAGAAATATCAGGAAGATATAGTCCCTGCATTGATGAAGGAGTTTAGTTATAAATCAATTATGGAGGTACCAAAATTGGAAAAAATTATCCTTAATCAGGGTGTTGGTCAAGCAGTTGCTGATAAAAAACTTGTTGATGTTGCACAACAAGAGTTATCCTTAATTGCTGGACAAAAAGCAGTACAAACATTGTCAAAAAAGGATATTTCTAATTTTAAACTCAGAAGAAAAATGCCTATTGGTGTCAAAGTAACTCTTAGAAAAGACAAGATGTATGAATTCCTGGAACGATTAATTTGTATTTCATTACCTAGAATTCGGGATTTTAGAGGAATTAATAGTAAGCTTGACGGAAGAGGTAATTATACATTGGGTATTTCAGAACAAATTATATTTCCAGAAATTGATATCGATAAAATAAGTAAAATCTTAGGTGTGGAAGTAACATTTGTAACATCTTCAAAATCAGATGAAGAAGGATTTGCACTGTTACGTGAATTCGGATTACCATTCAAATCTTTAAAAAGAAATTAGATATGGCAAAAGAATCAATGAAAGCTCGTGAAGTGAAAAAAGCAAAATTAGTAGAAAGATTCTCGAAAAAAAGAGCCAAATTAAAAGCAGAAGGTGACTATCAAGCATTAAGCAGGCTTCCGAGAAATTCAAATTCTATAAGGTTGCATAACCGATGTAAACTCACTGGCAGGCCAAAAGGATATATGAGACAATTTGGAATAAGCAGGATTTGCTTCAGAGAGATGGCAGCTCAAGGTTTAATACCAGGAGTAAAAAAAGCAAGTTGGTAAAAAATGAAAATAATTCAAATATAAAAAATATGACAGATCCAATTGCAGATTATCTAACCAGGGTCAGAAATGCTATTATGGCTAGGCATAAGGTAGTTGAAATACCTGCCTCAAATTTAAAAAAGGACATTACCCGGATTCTTTACGATAAAGGATATATTTTAAATTATAAACTTGAAAATATAAGTGTACAAGGGTCAATTAAAATTGCTCTCAAATATCATCCTGAAAGTAAAGTGCCTGCTATAAAGGCTTTAAAAAGGATAAGTAGACCTGGTTTAAGAAAATATGTAGGAAAAGATGAAGTTCCCAGGGTATTAAACGGATTAGGTATAGCTGTGATATCTACTTCAAAAGGAGTAATGACCGATAAAGAAGCCAGGAATCAAAATATTGGTGGAGAAGTTTTATGTTATGTTTACTAAAAAGGAGGACTTATAAATGTCACGAATAGGATTATTACCGATAGAAATTCCCGAAAACGTAACAGTTACTGTAGACACAGAAAATGTTGTTACGGTAAAAGGTCAGATGGGTGAACTAAAACAAAAGCTTAGCAACGATATGATTATTGAAATTAAAGATAACATATTATCTGTTAAACGCCCAACTGATCAAAAAAAACATCGTGCATTACACGGACTTTACAGGGCATTAATTTACAATATGGTCTTTGGTGTATCAAAAGGCTTTACTGTACAACAAGAACTTGTTGGTGTTGGCTATAAAGCGGAAGCCAAAGGCCAAATACTTGAACTCAGCTTGGGATATTCTCATGATATTCATTTTCAAATTCCAAATGAAGTAAAAGTAGAAACAAAAACTGAAAAAAGAAGCAATCCGACAATTACACTAGCAAGTGCAGATAAACAGCTATTAGGTCAGGTTGCAGCAAAGATACGTTCATTAAGAAAACCTGAACCATATAAAGGGAAAGGTATTAGATTTGTTGGTGAACAAATCAGGAAAAAAGCTGGTAAATCAGCAAGTGTATAAAACATATAAATGTGTCGAACAATGGCTCTGAATAAAAAAGAAAGAAAATTTAAGATAAAAAAGAGAATTAGAAAAAAAATATCGGGAACCAAAGAAAGACCCCGTATGACGGTATATAGAAGCAACAAACAAATCTATGTACAATTTATTGATGATATTGAATCAAAAACATTATTATCAATATCTTCGCTAAATAAAACTATTCTTGAGAAAAAAGATATAAATAAAACCGACCAGGCTAAACTAGTTGGGAAGCTTGCTGCAGAAAAATCAAAAGAAATTGGTATCACCAATGTTGTTTTCGACAGAAACGGATACCTATACCATGGAAGAGTTAAAGCACTGGCTGATGCAGCCAGAGAAGACGGACTAATATTTTAATTAACAATGACAACAACTACAATCAGAAAAGTTAAAACAATAGATCTGGATCTTAAAGATCGCTTGGTAAGCATCCAGAGAGTAACAAAAGTAACCAAAGGTGGACGAACATTTAGTTTTTCAGCTATCGTTGTTGTAGGTAATGAAGAAGGTATTGTAGGTTACGGGCTTGGAAAAGCAAACGAAGTAACAACTGCAATAGCAAAAGGAGTGGAAGATGCAAAGAAAAACTTAATAAAAGTACCTGTAATAAACGGAACAATTCCCCATGAACAATTTTCAAAATATGGAGGAGCACAGGTATTTATAAAACCTGCTTCGAGTGGAACAGGAGTTAAAGCAGGTGGTGCCATGCGTGCTGTATTGGAAAGTGTTGGCATAAAAGATGTATTAGCAAAATCTAAAGGTTCTTCAAATCCTCATAACTTGGTTAAAGCAACTTTTATCGCGTTGCTTGAACTTAGAGATGCTTTCACTGTTGCCCAGCACCGTGGAGTAAGTTTAGATAAAATATTTAATGGTTAAAATAACCTAAAATACATTGAATAGATGGCTAAGATAAGAATCAAATATAAAAAAAGTAAAATCGGAAGTACGGAAAAACAAAAGCGTACACTGCAAGCTTTAGGATTGCGAAAGCTTAATAGCACTGTTGAAACTGAAGCAACTCCGCAAATACTTGGTATGGTGAATAAAATTAAACATTTAATTACTGTTGAAGAATTATAACTAATTGCTTTAATTGAAAAATATGAACTTAAGCACATTGAAGCCAGCAAAAGGATCTGTAAAAAGCACAAAAAGGATAGCCAGAGGGCAGGGATCGGGTAAAGGAGGCACAGCAACAAAAGGCCATAAAGGTGCCAAATCACGCTCGGGTTTCAAAACCAAAATAGGCCATGAAGGTGGACAAATGCCCTTGCAAAGACGTGTTCCAAAATACGGATTTAAAAATATTAATAGAAAAGAATATAAGGGTATTAATCTTGGTACAATTCAAGCATTAGCTGATAAAATTAAAAAAGACGAGATTGATATCGATACAATTGTTAAAGCAGGTCTTGCTGGAAAAAAAGATTTAATAAAAATATTAGGAAATGGTAAAATTACTTCAAAACTTGAAGTGAAAGCCAATGCATTTTCAAAATCAGCAAAAGAAGCTATTGAAACATTAGAAGGAATAGCAACAAAAATATAATTGAATGAAAGCTTTCATAGAGACCATAAAAAATATTTATAAAATTGAAGAGCTGCGTCAAAGGATTTTATATACCCTTGGTATTTTACTTATTTACCGATTAGGAGCTCACGTTGTTTTACCGGGTGTCGACCCTTCCCAGTTACAATTGCTACAAGATAGAGCATCTCACGGAGTACTGGGAATTCTTGATATGTTTTCGGGTGGAGCCTTTTCAAGGGCCGCAGTTTTTGCACTGGGTATCATGCCTTATATATCGGCATCAATCGTAATACAGCTACTAACCATAGCTGTTCCTTATTTCCAACGTTTACAAAAAGAAGGAGAAAGCGGTCGGAGAAAAATGAACCAGATAACCAGGTATTTAACAATTGGCATTCTTATTATCCAGGCGCCCACATATCTTACTCAAATCCCACCCGAGGCATGGGTACCTGGGGTTTCAAGAGCTTTTCTCCAAACATCATCCGTAATTATTCTAACAACAGGTACAATGTTTGTCATGTGGTTAGGCGAACGAATAACAGATAAAGGAATAGGAAACGGCATCTCTCTCATTATTATGATCGGAATTATGGCCAGGCTTCCTATGGCATTTATGTCGGAACTATTTGCACGTCTCGAAAAACAAGGTGGTGGATTAGTTGCATTCCTGGTTGAAATTGTATTCTTATTCATTGTTATATTTGTAAGTATCTTGCTTGTTCAGGGCACAAGGCGTATACCTGTGCAGTATGCCAAAAGAATTGTAGGAAACAAACAATATGGGGGAGTTCGACAATATATTCCTCTAAAAGTAAATGCAGCCGGGGTAATGCCTATAATCTTTGCTCAAGCCATTGTAATGCTTCCTTTATCATTTGCAAGTGCAGGAGGGGAAAAGCTTTCAGGTTTTATTTCGGTCTTTTCAAATCCAACAAGCTTTGTATATAACCTTACAAGTGCTATATTAATTGTATTATTTACTTACTTTTATACGGCCATCACAATAAATCCTAATCAAATGGCAGAAGATATGAAAAAGAATGGCGGTTTTATTCCGGGAGTTAAACCTGGAAGAAAAACAGCCGAATTCTTAGATACTATAATGTCAAGAATTACATTACCCGGTTCTATATTTCTGGCATTTGTTGCTATTATGCCGGCTTTTGCCATGATGGCTGGAGTTTCGCAAGGTTTTGCGTATTTTTATGGAGGAACTTCACTATTGATCATGGTTGGTGTTATTCTCGATACATTACAGCAAATAGAAAGCCACTTGCTTATGAGACATTATGACGGCTTAATGAAATCGGGAAGAATAAAAGGAAGAGCAGGCGGCATTGCATCATCAATGTAATCACCCTGCAAAACGTTCTTTGATGATCTTAATTAAAACAGAAGAAGAATTAGAATTACTAAGGAAAAGTAATTTTTTAGTATCGAAGACATTAGCAGAAATTGCTAAGCTAATAAAACCTGGGATTACCACGCTTGATCTTGATAAAGTTGCAGAGCAATTTATTAGAGACAATGGAGGAATACCTGGTTTTTTAAACTACAAAGGTTACCCGAAAACGCTTTGTACTTCGGTAAATAGCCAGGTAGTACATGGCATTCCTTCAAAATATCAACTTAAAGAAGGAGATATTGTCTCTGTTGATTGTGGAGTAATATTGAATGGATATTATGGTGATTCAGCTTATACTTTTGCAGTCGGAAAAATTAACAGTGCGGTACAAAAATTACTTAATACAACAAAAGAATCTCTTTTTAAAGGTATTGAAGTTGCTATTGAAGGAAAAAGACTTGGTGATTTGGGTAATGCTATCCAAACATATTGCGAAAATGTCGGATTTACAGTAGTAAGAGAAATGGTAGGACACGGAATGGGAAAAAATCTTCATGAAGCACCTGAAGTGCCAAACTATGGAAGAAAAGGAAGAGGAATATTACTAAAAAAGGGAATGGTGATTTGTATTGAACCTATGATAAATATGGGCAGAAAAGAAATAATTCAGGAATCTGATGGCTGGACCATACGTACAGCTGACAATAAGCCTTCTGCTCACTTTGAATTAGCAGTTGCAATTAATAAGGGAAAAGCCGATGTTTTATCAACATTTAAATTTATTGAAGAAGTAGAAAGTAATAAAAAGTAGCTAGTATCAAAATAAAGAATAATGGCAAAACAACCTTCAATAGAACAAGATGGTATAATAAAAGAAGCATTATCAAATGCCATGTTCAGAGTCGAACTCGAAAATGGACATGTTATTACAGCTCACATCTCGGGAAAAATGCGGATGCATTATATCAAAATATTACCAGGTGATAAAGTAAGAATTGAAATGTCACCTTATGATCTGACAAAAGGAAGAATAACATTTAGATATAAATAAAGAATTTTACTGATTATGAAAGTAAGAGCATCAATAAAAAAAAGAACTTCAGATTGCAAAATTGTCCGGAGAAAAGGAAAATTATATGTGATTAATAAAAAAAATCCTAAAAACAAACAAAGACAGGGATAAGTTTTTAAGAATTTGAAAACAATAAAAAAATTATTCTAATGGCAAGAATTGTTGGTGTTGATTTACCAAAAAACAAAAGAGGAGAAATAGGCTTAACCTATATTTATGGAATAGGTAGAAGCACTGCTCAAAAAATACTTGAAAAAGCAGGTGTCGACCGTGACATTAAAGTAAAGGACTGGAGTGATGATCATATAAACAAAATTAGGAAAGTGATCAATGATAATTTTAAAGTGGAAGGAGAGTTACGCTCGCAAGT
>CAZWGG010000294.1:0-6946 GCA_964633305.1 uncultured Bacteroidales bacterium | reverse complement strand
TTCTTATCAAAGACTTTAAAAAATAGGAGTTTTCTGGCAGGCACTAAGTATTAATGTTAATTTTCTTGTTTTCATGACTTTAAATTTTAATTCATTCAAATAGTACCTTTTTTATTCCTCCATTTAAAGACTATCGTGTGTACTGGCAGCAAGAAGGAAGATTTTCATACGCTTCCTGCGATGCTGTTTCTTTTTCTGTATCGTATCCGGCAGCAGCTATTGCTTTATGTATTTTATTCAAGCTTGTTTTATCCTTATTAAAAGAGACATGAATCTGCTTGGTTTCAATATTCCAATCAGCTACATTCACACCTTCAAGACCTCCGGCTGCCTTTTCAATAGTAGCCTTACACATTTCGCAGTTGCCGGAAACTTTGAACATAGCATGTTCCAGGTTTGCCTCCATCTGATGTTCTGAATGTTCATCGAAATTCATCTCTGTAGAACCTGTTTGGTTACTCATGTCCATACCGGTATGACCTGAATGGTCGGTTTTATTTTCGCCTCCCATATCCATTTTCATTCCTCCGTGATTGTGTCCTGTAGATACTTTACCACCATCGGGGTTCATCATGCTTGGTTTACCTTCCAATTGTGCCGCAGCATCAATTTTAAATACCCCGTTAACAGCTATTTCCTCACCTTCAGAAAGCCCCTCCTTTACTACATAAAAATCACCTGCTTCCGGGCCTAATGTTATTTGTCTGTAAAGGAATGAAGTCATTTCCCGACCAGGAACTTTCACATACACAATAGCCCTTTTTCCTGTCCATAACACGGATGTTTTGGGTATCAGCAAATCTTTTTGTCCGCCTGATAATTTTGGTTTAATGATCCCATTAGCAAACATTTCTGGTTTTAATTCAAGATTTGGATTGTTTACTTCCACACGTACATTGGCAATCCTTGTTTTTGCATCTAAGAAAGGGTCAATGTAGGTTACTGTGCCTGTAAATTTTTTACCGGGGAAAGATTGTACCGAAAACTCAACTTTATCACCATTACTTAACCAGGGTAAATCACTTTCGTATGCTTCGAACATTACCCAGACTTTTCTCAGGTTAATTACCTCAAACAGTGCATTTCCCTCTTTTACATAATCACCCAGGGAAACATGGCGCATGGTCACTGTCCCTGATATTGGAGCCAATACATCAAAATAATTTTGTGGTTCGCCCTCGGTTTCAATACCATCAATCTGAGCCTCGGTTAAATCCCAAAGTTTAAGCTTATTTCTTGTTGCCCTATAAAAAGATGGATTGGTTTCTTTATACTCAATAGCTTCCAATAATTCTTTTTGGGCAGTAACCAATTCCGGTGAATAAATGGTTGCCAGTTTTTCCCCTTTAGAAACATTCTGCCCTGTGAAGTTTACGAACAGTTTCTCAATCCTGCCTCCAAAACGCGCAGTGAGTTCGGAAATGTTCCTTTCATCGGGTTTTACTTTGCCCAATAAATACACTTCCTTGTTTGAATAATCCTTCTTAACAACCATGGTCTGTATTTCAGCCAGTTTCATGGCTGCTTCACTCATCTGTACTTCGTTGGGGTCTGTACTTTCATCATCTGATGAACTTGTTTCCAACGGGATTAAATCCATGCTGCATATCGGGCATTTTCCGGGTTTGTCCATCCTTATCTGTGGGTGCATGGAGCAAGTCCAAACCGTTGCTTCTTCATCAGCATGTTCGGTGTGTTCTTGCAAAGCTTCCGTTGTTTTGTTTGAGCTATGAAAAAACAACCAGCCTAATATCAGACCAGCAACAAGCACAATTGTATAATTTCTGATATTTTTTTTATCGATATTTATTTTTGTTTTCATTTTAAATCTTTTTATAATGTTATTTACCCATTAAATAATTGATGAAAGCAATTGAAGCGTTCAGGTCGGTTCTGGATTTTTCCAGTTCCAGGCTATGCATTAGCACTTGACGTTCCATGCGCAATATTTCTTCAAAGTTCTTACCATCAGTAGCATATTCGGATTCGATGATACTCAATGCTTTTTTAGCTAATTCGAGTTGCTTGAGATGTAAATCAATTCTTCTTCCTGCATCGAGGTAATCTGTATTTGCTTTTTCATATATGCTTTCCAGAATATTTATTTTATCGACCTTTTTGTTTTGAACCGCTTCCTGCATAAACACAGCCTCTTTTACCATAGAAGTGTATTTTTTGCGGTATAAGGGCACTTTAATACCCACCATTGGAAAAATTACAGCATCTTTACCCGATTCATTAGCAGGTAAGGCACTGTTTGATGATTCGCCTATAAAAATGTAGTCCAGCCCAATATTAAAGCTGGGCCTGCCCATTTTTTTAGCTGCAATTTGTTGGTATTCGAAAGATGCTTCCTGAAATTCAAGGTTCAAAACCTGGTGGTTATTAAGCCTGATGCTGTCCAGGACTGCTTCCCGGTTTAAGGATAGCTCTGTTTTATCTAATAGTTCAGGTATGAACACCTGTTGCTGTTCATCAACATTCAGAAGGTTGTTAAAAGTTATTTTTTGAGTATTGAACCTGTCTAGCATCAATTTTAGATGGTTCTCCAAATCAAGTATTTCCATTTCAACCCTTAATTCATCAACTGCCGATGCTTTTCCTGATTCTATCTTTACCAAGGCCAATTTCCTAAAGGTATTCAGGATGTCTATGTTTTCACGTGTTATAGCAATCGCCCTGTTGGTGAAATATAAATTATACCAGGTTGATTTAACATCATAGAAAAGCTTAGATTTTGTTTCCTTAAACATTTCATATTTTGCTTTGGCCATTTCGGTAGCAACATCTTCTTTCGCGTTTAATGTCCCGAACCAGGGGAACATTTGTGAAACATTTATCCTGCTTTGTTGAGGGCCAACCCTGGTTTCAACCGGTTGAATAAAATATCCGAAAGCTACTGTTGGGTCTGGTAAAGCTCCTACTTGTGGTACTTTCTCTAATGCAGCCATGTATTCGCTAAATCTGGCCTGTAAGCCGGGATTATTTTTAGCCGCGGTTTCCAAATATTTGTTCAACTCATACTGTGCAGAAACGTTTAGGGATATCGAGATAAGTAGAAACAAATAGAAATATATAGTTTTCATCACTGTACTTTTTTAAGGGTTACTGAAATAAAATTATTGAGTTTAACCTCAAGTTTATTCGCTATCTGCTTCAAAGATTGAAACTGCTCTTGAGTAATAGCCTTTCTCTCCATTAATAATTCTGACCAATGAATTATTGCTTCGTTTATTGAAGCTCTTGCTATGTAGTAGAACCGAACTTTATCACGATAATGATAACGTCCGTAACCTTCGGCAATATTTGCCCCAATTGAATCTATTGACCTTATGAATTGGTCACCCATTAATTTTTTAAATTCGTAATTAAGTGCTTCAAATACCTCCCATGATAAGTGTGACAATTCACGTGTTAATTGATAAACTTCTAAATCTTTTAACTCGATGTACTTTTTTGTTTCCATTTCTATCCTATTTATTTCTATTTATTTCAATATTATTTCGTAATATTCTCTTTTCCTGCCACATACAATACAGCACAGGAACCACAAACATGGTCATTACCTGGATAATCATACCTCCAAAAGAAGGGATAGCCATTGGAACCATGATATCAGCTCCTTTACCTGTAGAAGTGAGTACAGGAATTAAAGCTATAATGGCACAGGCAGCGGTCATCATTGCAGGGCGTACCCTTTTAATCCCTGCGTGAAGTACCGATTCCCTGACACCCTCTATAGTAGTGGGTTTTTCTTTGTCAAAAACCTGCATAAGATATGTACCCATAATTACACCATCATCGGTTGCAATGCCAAACAAGGCGATAAAGCCAACCCATACGGCAACGCTCAGGTTAATGGTGTGCATCTGGAAAAGTTCTCTTATATTGATATCAGCGAAAGAGAAATTCATAAACCATCCTTGTCCGTATAACCAAATCATGATAAAACCACCTGAAAAGGCTACCAAAATACCTGTAAAACTCATGGATGCAGTGGCAACGTGACCAAATTGGAAATACAGGATTAGAAATATCAGCACCAATGAAATTGGTACAACCAACATCAATCGTTTTGTAGCACGAATCTGGTTCTCATAGTTACCTGTAAAAATGTATTTCACACCTGTAGGAACATTAAACTCCCCGGATTCAATTTTTTGATTTAAATAAGCCTGGGCATCTTCAACTACATCAACCTCGGAATGTCCTTCTTTTTTATCAAAAATTACATATCCAACTAAAAAGGTGTCTTCACTTTTTATTAATTGAGGGCCACGTGTATAGGCTATTTCTGCAAGTTCACCAAGTGGAACCTGAACGCCTGCCGGGGTGGGGATAAGAACTTTAGCCAAATCATTCGGGTTGTCCCTGTACTCCCTGGCATATCGTGCCCTTATCGGGAAACGTTCCCTTCCTTCAACGGTAGAGCTTAATTTCATCCCCCCGATAGCCCCGCTTATATAATTATTCATATCTTGAATAGTCAAACCATAGCGCGAAATTGCACGTCGGTTAATTTTAATTTCGAGATACGGCTTTCCAACAACCCTGTCAGCAAAAACCGAAGCCTTTTCAATACTGGGAACTTGTTGCAGGTATTTTTCAATTTGAAAGCCTACCATTTCTATGGTTTCCAAATCGGGACCATATACTTTAATTCCCATAGGTGCACGCATACCTGTTTGCAACATGACCAATCGGGTTTGTATGGGTTGCAGTTTGGGAGCGGAAGTCAGTCCGGGGATTTTGGACTTTTTCACTATCTCCTGCCATATATCATCTGGGGAATGTATATTTTTCCTCCACTGGCGGAAGTATTCACCCTTTTTATCCGGTGTTAATTCTTCATATTCGATTTCTCTGAACTTATCTGTTTCGGGATTGTAGGTTGTCCCGTCTTTTAAGATGAATGCATCATTTTTATCCACTTTAAACCGGATTCGGTGACCATCTTCATTCACCATATATTCAGGTTTGTAATTAATTACATTTTCGTACATGGAAGTGGGCGCCGGATCAAGGGCTGAGTTTACTCGTCCCCACTTACCAACCACACTCTCAACTTCAGGTATTGAACCCACGTTTAAATCCACTTTTTGGATTACCCCCATATTTTCTTCAATACCTGAATGCGGCATGGTTGTTGGCATTAACAGAAACGACCCTTCATCAAGCGATGGCATAAACTCTTTTCCGGTACCGGGAAATGCACGTACAAAAGATTGCCAGGTATCCGTTGATTTTATTTTTAAGGGTAAGAAACCAAATGTTTTATCAGCTCCCTGCCAGGTGAAAATACCAAACAATACCACAAAAATGGGGATGCTTAAAAATTTCCATTTATTGGCAAGGCACCATTTAAGTATTTGTGGATAGTAATGTACAACTGTCATTAATGTGCCAAGAACAACTGTAATAATCACCAATACAAATATGAAGTTTACCACCAGACTGTTGCTTGCACCAAGGGGCATCCAGACACTTGTTAAAAAGTAGACCACCACCAATAATGTAATGCCTATGTTTATATAATTCGTGTATTGTTTCTTATTGGCCGGCCATTTATCGAAAAAATAGTTATTGGCGGCCAAAGCAATTAATACAATGGGCATAAACGAGGGAGAAATAATAAATGCGATTACCCCAAAAACTGCTAATCCTATGGAAATGTACCGTGTAATTTTCTGTTTATCAAATCGTATGGAAAAAATGACATTCGCCAGGGTAGGTATAAATATTAATCCAATGAGCAAAGCTGAGACCATCGCAAAGGTTTTGGTAAATGCCAAAGGCCTGAACAATTTACCTTCCGCTGCCTGCATAAAAAACACAGGGAGAAAACTTACAATTGTTGTTGAAAGAGCTGTTATCACTGCTGAACCAACTTCAACCACAGCATCATAAATAGCAGTAACCAATTGTTTGCCATTTGCCCCGATATTCTTTGCCATCTCTAAATGCCGCACGATATTTTCAATAAAGACTATCCCCACATCAACCATTACCCCTATGGCAATAGCAATACCTGAAAGTGCAACGATGTTGGCATCCACACCAAACCGGCGCATTACAATAAAAGTCATTAAAACTCCAATGGGCAATAAACTTGATATTAACAGAGAAGCCCTCAAGTTAAGCACCAATATTATTACCACGATAATACTTATAAGTATTTCAAGCGTAAGTGCTTCCTCCAATGTACCTAACGTTTCTTTTATAAGGCCAGTCCTGTCATAAAAAGGAACTACCGTAACTTTAGAAACAGTACCATCATCCAATATTTTCGATGGTAAACCCGTTTCGATTTCAGCTATTTTTTTCTTTACGTTATTAATTACTTCCAATGGATTTGCACCATATCGGGCGACTACAACGCCTCCAACCGCTTCAACGCCTCCTTTGTCAAGCCCTCCACGACGTGTAGCCGGGCCATAATTTACTTTCGCAACGTCTTTTATACGAATAGGTACATTGTCTTTCACGGCAACCACGCTTTCTTCCAAGTCATTTAGGCTTTTTACATAACCTAATGCCCTTACAAGGTATTCCACACGGTTAAACTCGATGGTTCGTGCACCAATGTCAAGGTTGCTTTTTTTAACAGCCTGTAATATCTGGGCCACATTTACCCCGAAAGCTTTCATTGCATTTGGGTCAATGTCAACCTGGTATTCCTTCACAAAGCCACCAATGGATGCCACCTCGGCAACTCCTTTTGCCGATGTAAGTGAATACCGCACATAGAAGTCCTGAATTGTTCGAAGTTCCTGGGGATCCCAGCCACCTGATGGATTACCATGTTTATCACGGCCTTCTAACGTATACCAGTATATTTGTCCTAATGCTGTTGCATCAGGCCCCAGGGCAGGGTTTACATCTTCCGGCAACATTCCGGCCGGAAGCGAGTTCAGCTTTTCGAGTATTCGAGTCCTGCTCCAATAGA
>CAZWGG010000293.1:0-6994 GCA_964633305.1 uncultured Bacteroidales bacterium | reverse complement strand
TCCCTTTCCAATAAAATTCTGATTCAAAATATTCCTTATCAAATATAATATCAAATTTCTTATAGGTTTCTTTAAAACCATTTAGAGCCCAGTTATTCATTTTTTCCCATAAGTTGTAAATATCCGGATCATGAGCTTCCCATTTTATTAGCATTTCTTGAGCTTTCTTCAAAATTGGAGCATTTATTGCAGCCTTTTCTTCAGAAATTCCTTGTGAGATAAGTTCTTTAATTTGTTTCTTATATTCGTAGTCAAACATTACATAATATTCTCCAACCAGATGATCCCCCTTTTTTCCGGATGATTCAGGAGTTTCTCCATTTCCCCATTTCTGCCATGCCAACATCGACTTACAAATATGTATCCCCCTGTCATTAACCAGGTTAGTTTTAATAACCTTATGTCCATTGGCATTTAATATTTCAGATATGGAATACCCCAGTAAATTATTCCTTATATGGCCTAAATGTAAAGGTTTATTTGTATTTGGGGAAGAATATTCAACAATATAAGTTTTGGCATTCTCATCAGCTTGTTTATGACCATACTTTTCATTGGAATAAATTTCTTTAAGATGTTCCAAATAAAAAGAATCTGAGATGGTTAAGTTCAAGAAGCCTTTTATTACATTATAATCGATGATGATACTGAGATTTTTTTTTAGGTATTTTCCAATTTCTTCACCAGTATCTTCAGGCGATTTCTTAGTTAATTTGAGCAGAGGAAAAACAACAAGTGTAATATCTCCATCAAATTCCTTTTTAGTTTTTTGCAATTGTATTATGTCATTAGCGGGAGTTTGTCCAAAAACAGATTTAACCCCTTCTACAATCTTTTCGATAATTATATTACTTAAATTCATTATATCATCCCTAATTTATAACAGGGCACAAAGATAATATTTAAATACTTTTTAAGACATCCAATAACAGGTCCCAGTATTTCTTTACCGATTGGATTTCTACCCTTTCATCGGGTGAATGGGCACCACAAATTGTTGGACCAAATGAAACCATATCCAGGTATGGATATTTTTCAAGAAATAAACCACATTCTAACCCGGCATGTATTGATTTAATAAGCGGATCAATTCCAAATAACTTTTTATAAGATTTTTTTGTTACTTTTAGTATCTCCGAATTTATATTTGGCTTCCATCCCGGATAACCGCTTGTATGTTCAACATATGCTTTACTCAATTCAAAAATACTTCTAACTGAGTTAGCTATATTTTGTTTACCTGATTCGATAGAACTACGCTGGCTTGTAGTTATTGTAATGGTATTATCTCTTGTGAATTTTACCGATGCCAGGTTAGTAGATGTTTCAACCATGTCTTTCATTTCTGGGCTCATTTTTATTACACCATGCGGACAACCATAAATAGCATTTAACAGCCTACGTTGAAATTTTTTCCTAAGTACCGAATCTGGAAGTTTTTCAGGTTTCATCTCTAAATGAATATCCGGCTCTGTAGAGCCAAACTCATTTTTTATAGCAAATATAAACTGGTTAAGTTCATTTTCCAGTTTTTTAGCATTTTTTTGTTCAACAGCAATAATTGCATAAGCATCCCTGGGAATTGCATTTCGTAAATTTCCTCCCTCAAATTTGTTAAGCCTTATTTTTATCCTACGAGATAGGGTCCACAAGAACCTATTCAGTATTTTTATTGAGTTGCCACGTCCTTTATTAATATCATCGCCAGAATGGCCGCCTTTAAGGTTATTTATACTTATTTTAAAAGCCAAATAATTGGTAGGACATTTCTTGTCTTTATATTTTAAACGTGCAATAGTATCCATACCACCTGCACAGCCAATAAATAATTCTCCTTCGTCTTCCGAATCAAGATTTATTAATATGTTGCTTTTTAAAAAACCGGGATCAAGATTAAACGCTCCTGTTAATCCCGTTTCTTCTTCAACAGTAAAAAGGCATTCAATAGGTCCATGTTCAATCGAGTTGTCTAAAAGAATAGCTAGCTGGCTTGCAACACCTATTCCATTGTCAGCGCCCAGGGTTGTATCAGTTGCTTTTACCCAACCATCTTCAATTACCGGATGTATAGGGTCTTTTTCAAAATTATGATTTGAACAGCTTCTTTTTTCAGCAACCATGTCAAGATGACTTTGTAAACACACACTCATTTTTGTCTCACATCCTGGAGAGGCGTCTTTTCGAATTAATATATTTCCCGTTTTATCTTTTAATGTTGTAAGGTTATTTCTTTTACCCAAGTCAATAATATAATTAATAACTTTATCCTCTTTTGAGGATGGACGAGGAATTTTACAAATTTCATGAAAAAACTTCCATAAATTAACTGGTTCAAATTCTGTAATCTTAGTCATTTTAAATAAATGTAAAAACAGTTAAGAATAAAAATGAGTACAAAATTAGTTTATCATTTGTTATCACAAAATAAAAGATTGTTTTATCTCTCAATTTACATTGAGTTATTTTTTTTTTTATGAAATTTTATTTTTTTATTTTCGTTCAAGTTTCAAAATAAGCAAAAGTATCTTTAAATAATAGGTTTGGGTATCTAATGTAAGGTTGTTTGGAGAGTTATACCATTTTTTCTTATTGGATATCTGCAAATAAGTTTATATATATTCATGCTTAAACACTATTTTTATAATACCATTTTACCTAAAGATTATTTCAGCAGGGAAAAATTATGATAAATTTTGATTTGATATTAGTTTTTATAGTTATTGTATTTATTCTTATTTCCTTGTACAATAACATTTTAGGCCCTGCCTTCACTTTTCTTATAGGGATTATTACACTTGGTGTTTTTGGTATTTTAACTGCCGGTGAAATTATAAGTGGTTTTGCAAATGAACAAGTTGCAGTAATCATTATGCTTTTATTACTTGGCGACATTATAAGAAAAACAGAAGTAATTGAAAATGTTTTCGACCGTATATTCAAAAGAGCTAAGAATTACAAAGGTTTTCTTAGCCGTATGATGCTTATTGTATCATTTTTTTCTGCTTTTCTTAACAATACCCCCCTGGTAGCTGTTATGATGCCTTATGTACATAGCTGGTGTAAACGTAACAAAATATCCCCTTCAAAATTTCTTATTCCTTTATCATATGCTGCTATTTTGGGTGGACAGGTTACTTTAATAGGGACTTCAACTAACCTGATAGTTAGTGGCATGGTAGCTGAACAAACTATAATTCCAGAGATAAAGTCTCTTCAAATGTTTGATTTTATATATGTAGGTATTCCTATGGTTATTATCGGATATTTATATTTAATATTTGCCGGGGAAAAAATACTTCCTTCAAAATCAGATATTACCGAAAGTTTTTCAACAAACGCCCGTCAATATATTATTGAAGCAAAAGTTAGAAATAATTCACATCTTATTGGTAAAACAATTAGAGAAGCTGGCCTGCGGGATTTAAAAGGATTATACCTGGTTGAAATATTACGTAGATCATTTAGGGTCTCTCCTGTAGCTCCGGATATTATACTCGACAGGGGTGATGTTCTTGTTTTTGCAGGAGAAACAGAGGATATAGCCGAACTTATAAGTTCAAAAACAGGGCTTGTATTACCCGAAATAGGAATGCTTTCAAAAAAGAAAAAAACAGAAGTTGTTGAAATAGTTGTATCACAAAATTCTTCGCTTATTAATAAATCAGTTAAAGAAATAAATTTCCGAGGGAAATACGATGCGGCAATAATTGCTGTTCATCGAAATGGTGAACGTATTGAAGGTAAATTGGGTGATGTGGTGCTAAAAGCAGGCGACGTATTATTACTTTTTACTGGAGGAGACTTTGTTAGTCGTACACTAAATACACGTGACTTTTATTTTATATCTAAAGTAAGAGATTTTATTAAATTGGAATGGTGGAAAATTGCTATATTATTTGGAGGAACATTACTTGCTATATTATTAGCTGCATTTCATATTATTTCACTATTTAAGGGGTTGATTATTTTATTGCTTATATGTATGGCTATGAAACTTACTACTCCAAAAGAACTGCCAAACAGTATCGATTACAATCTGGCACTAATTATTGTATTATCCCTTGCACTTGGTACTGCAATGATAAAATCGGGAGCAGCAATACTTCTAGCCGATTCCCTTATTTCTGTATTTATGCCGTTAGGAAAGATAGGGTTGTTATTCGGGATATACCTTATAACTACTTTTCTCGCAGCTTATATTACAAATGTAGCTTCTGTTGGTATCATATTTCCCATAGCACTTACAATGGCCTATAATATAGAGGCCAACCCACTACCTTTTGTTCTTACAGTTGCATATGCAGCTGCAGCTAACTTTATGACTCCAATTGGTTATCAAACAAATTTAATGGTATATGGGCCCGGAGGATATTCTTTTAAAGATTTCTTCAAGATTGGTTTTCCATTAACAATATTATATATGATTGTTACAATTATAATACTATCACTAATCTATTTTTAAAACAATATTAATGATCCCTTTTTATCAACTAGCTGAAACTGCAATATTAGCCTCTATTGAGGCAGGTAACAAGATAATAGAGATATATGATTCAAATAACTTTGATGTGGTTACAAAAGATGATAATTCACCCCTTACACAGGCTGATATGGCATCACATAAAATTATTGCCGGTTATCTTTCTAAAACTGGCTATAACATTTTAAGCGAGGAAGAAAAGAATATTCCATATTCAACAAGGAAGAACTGGAATTCATACTGGTTAGTCGATCCGCTTGACGGAACAAAAGAATTTATTAATAAAAACGGCGAATTTACTGTAAATATTGCTTTTATTATGCAAAATAAGCCTAGCTTAGGTGTTATATATACTCCTGTTACAAGAGATTTGTATTTTTCAATTCCCAAAGAAGGGGCTTATAAAAAAGAAAATGTTGAATATAATAGTATAGAAAACAAAAATCTTAACTATCTGATAAAAAAATCAAAAAAAATGCCTTTTGTGCCTTCTATGGAGAAAATATCTATTGTTGGGAGCAGATCTCACAGTTCAGAGGCAACAAAAAAATTTATTGCCGATTTAGAAAGAAAGTACGGCCAGTTAAACATTATTATTAAAGGAAGCTCCCTTAAATTATGTATGGTTGCAGAAGGTACTGCTGATATATATCCACGATTTGGGCCTACTATGGAATGGGATATTGCAGCCGGACATGCTATTGCCAAAGAAGCAGGATGTATAATTGAAGAGTATCCCCATGGAAATCCTTTGCTTTTTAATAAAGAAAATTTATTGAATCCGTGGTTTATAGTTAAAAATGATAAATTAAATGGTTTAGGTTTATTTATATAACACTTAACATGGAAAATATATTGTCAAGCCTCTACGAAATATTTTTTTTTATTTATTTAGCTTGACACTTCCGTAATGTGAATTTATTATAACTTCTGATTTAGTATTTTCATTATCACCAACTATGCCATTTACCTTTAATGTATTATTTTCGTTAAACCTGTTAACCTTGGCATTTTCATTATAATCAATTTTTGCATACTTGGCATACCCATCAATTTTATAAGATGCAGAGGGATCTATTCCTAATCTGTAATTTCCATAACTGTTATCAATTTTTATAATTTCAAAACTAGCTGGAACATAATCAACAGTTAAATCACCATATTTTGTGTCCATCTTAACTTTTTTCATAATTTCTTCTGCCTTAAAATTTGTATACCCTGCTGTAGCAACTAAATTGAAGAGCTTTCCCAAACGATATGTATCGTATTTCGATTCGGCAACAAGTGAACTTCCTTCTTCGATAAATATTTTAGAGTATTTACTTAAAATTACTAAAGCCTTTGATTTTTGTAATTCAATTTTTGAGTATTTAATATCAAATTTTATCCATGTACAATATTGTATTTTGGCATTTGAATATCCAAGTATAATCTGAGTAAAGGGTTTTTTGTTAGGATGTAGAATTTTATTTGCTTTAAAATTTCCATATTTTATCTCAATATTTGAAGTAGATGTAAGTTCATTGATAAACACATCACCGTATTTATTAAAAAGGGCAAGGGGTATTGCTTTAGGCATATAAACAGAATAATGTATATCTATTAACTTATTACTGTTATTTTTAAAAAATTTACTAAAATCATCATCAAATACTGTCACTGCACTGACCACATCTCCGGTCTGAGAAAACTTAATATCTATCTGATCAAACAACTTTTGCGCTTTCTCATCACTTCCAGCCCTGATTTTTACTTCTACTTCAATGGAAATGAGATTTTTATCCCAATTCATAATATCAATATTACCATACTTATTTTCTAAATTAAGCTGGGTATTATCGGTAACATCAAATTCTTTTTTTTGTAATTTAGAATATTCTTCATCTTTTGCCTGTAATATTGTTAAGGGTAAGATACCTAAAAAAAATAAAACAAGGTTTTTTCTGAGATTTATAATTTTCATTTTATTATAATTTTAAATTAGATACAATGTTCTTCTGTTTGCTTTATTATTTGGTCTATTATCTCCAGTTTCACCTGGTAATGCTTAATTACAGCATTAATAATACGTTCGTCACTTGGATTCTCTTTCAAATCTTCCTGTAAATTTTTAAAAGACTCATCAAGTTCTCTGAAGCAGGAAGATGCTTCCTTTTTTTGTTTCGGGCATTTGTTTAAACCTTCATTTAATACCTTATAGTTGGTTTCTATTTCAGACATATAATAGCTTTCAACCTCTATCAACTCTTTCGTCGCTGTACTTGGTAATTTTTCTTGCTTATCTGAAGAGATTAATGTTTGGACAATAAATAATACTAAAATAAAAATAGCGGCTATTGATGCTGCATAACCATAAATTTTGTAGAGTCCTCCATGTCTGCGTTTTGCATGATATTTATCAAGTTTGTTCCGAAATTTATCAATATGACCAAGTGAAGGTTCACCTGTATTAAATTTCTCAATATTTCTTCTTATAATCTCTTCTAATTTTTTCATAAGCAATGTATTAATTAA
>CAZWGG010000292.1:0-7003 GCA_964633305.1 uncultured Bacteroidales bacterium | reverse complement strand
TGGCTTTACTGCTTAAAGGGATAATTAGTGCCTTGTTATTTGCCTATACTATTTCAAATAGTATCTCAAAACCTATCATATCGTTTATTTCGAATATTTCTAAAATTTTTTCCGATCAGGAAAAGGTTTTTATAAAGGAAAATAAAATTAGTGAAAATGAACTTCTTGATAAAACAGTAATTGAACTAAAAAAATTATATAAAAAAATTCAGGAATCGAAAAAAGAATTGGAATTAAAGGTTGAACAACGGACAAAGGATTTAATAAAAAATGAAAAAGTACTAAAAGAAAATATCGAAGAATATCAGGCATTAAATGAAGAATACCTTTCACAAAATGAAGAATTACTAGAAAGCATGAAGCGTATTCAGAAAATAAATGAGGAATTAGGATTGGCTAAGAAAAAAGCAGAAGAGAGCGATAAGCTTAAATCAGCCTTTCTGGCAAATATGAGCCATGAAATTCGTACCCCTATGAATGGGATTATCGGTTTTTCAGAGATGTTTATGAATCCTAAGCTAACCAAAGAAAAAAGAAATTATTATGCAAAAATTGTTATTGAAAGCAGCAACAGGTTACTTACTATAGTAAATGATATTTTAGATATATCACGTATTGAAACAGGTTTGGTTGAAATTAACAGAGAAAGGGTTGATGTTAATGAAGTGGCAATTCAGTTGTATGATTTCTTCTACCCAAAGTCACAAATGAGTGAGGTTCAATTAAAATTAGATAAAGGATTAGATGATGAAGCAAATATTATTATAACAGACAAAACAAAGCTAACTCAAATTTTAAGCAACTTGCTTAGCAATGCTTTTAAATTTACATCAAAAGGGTATATACATTTTGGATATGAGCTGATTGAAAACAACCTTCAATTTTTTGTAAAAGATACAGGTATTGGTATTGATAAAAAAATTCATGATAAGATTTTTGAACGATTTCGCCAAGGAGATTTAGAAACAACACGACATTATGGTGGTACAGGCCTTGGACTTGCTATATCAAAAAAACTGGTTGAGTTATTAGAAGGATCAATTTGGTTAGAATCTGAAAAAGAAAAAGGAACTACTTTCTATTTTACTATTCCATATTTATCGGTGAAAAAGATCAAAGTAACAACAACAAAAAAACAAGAACAATTAAAATTAAACATAGCTAATTCCACCATTTTAGTTGCAGAAGATGAAGATATTAATTATATATACATTGAAGAAATACTTAAGCATGAAAAGGTAAATATTGTGAGGGCAAGAAATGGAAATGAAGCTATTGAATACTGTAAACAAAACCCTGCTATTGATTTAATATTAATGGATATTAAAATGCAGGTAGTCAATGGTTTTGAAGCTGCTAAACAAATCAAACAATTCAGACCTGATTTGCCAATTATTGCACAAACAGCTTTAGCATTATCAGGAGATAAAGAAAAGGCACTGAATAACTCTTGTGATGATTATATCTCCAAACCTATTCTAAAAAAAGACTTAATTGAATTAATTTATAAATACATGGGTAAGTAACTGATGTTGTCTTTTCTTCTTCAAAAAACATAATAACAATAAATTATCTAATTCATTCTTTAATATTGTATTTTATACCGAAAAAATATGATAATACCTTTAATTCGTTATATTTTTGCGGTTTAAGTAAAATAGTTATTATAAAAAAACTAAAACAATTTAAGAAAAATAAATTATGAATAGATTAAAAGGTGTTTGGTTACCTATTGTAACCCCATTTTTTGAAAGTAAAATTGATTATGAATCATATAAGAAACTAATGGAATTTTATGCACCGAAGGGGATAGCGGGTTTTATACCTAATGGTACCACCGGTGAGTGCCCAACCTTAGATGATTATGAATTTGAAGAATTATTAGAAAAAACTGTAGAGTTCAATATTAAGAAATTACCTGTATTTTATGGCTTGGGAGGAAACAATACAACTAAAATATTGAAATACCTTAAAACTGTGGAGAAATATAGAATAAATGGTATTCTCTCTGTTTGTCCATATTATAACCGTCCTGACCAAAAAGGGATAATAGAACATTTTAAAGCAATCTCCGAATCAACCGATCTGAAAATAATAATATACAATATTCCATACAGAACAGGAAGGAATATTGAAAATGAATCTCTTTTACAACTGGCAGAATTTAAAAATATAATTGGGGTAAAAGATTCTTGTGGAAATATAAACCAAACTATTGATTTAATTTTTAACCGTCCCGATACTTTTTCAGTGCTTACAGGAGAGGATATTCTGTTTTATTTAAATTTAGTGCTTGGAGGTGATGGAGGTATATTAGCCGCTTCACATATAGAAACAGAAAAATTTGTTTCGGTTAATGAAGCTATTGATAGGAATGACCACCAGGCAGCATTAAAAATGTGGAAATCTGTTGAACGGGTTATTCCTCTTTTATTCAAAGAACCTAATCCAGCACCAATAAAATATTATTTAGCCAAAAAAGGATTAATAAAAAGTGCTGAGGTTCGCCTTCCTCTAATTGAAATATCAGACAGGCTAAAACTCGAATTTGACAAGTTTATATAACATGTAAGATTTTAAATTAACAGGTTATCTTTTATAATCTGCATACAATTTATTTACCTGAACTGTGTAATTATCTTTTTTTCTTGACGTTTCAACCAGTTTTATCATAAATTTTCTGGAGAGATGTGGTGATACATAGTTCGCACCGCTAAAAAGTTCTTTATTATCATTATATTGACCATCCGCATATGCATCTTCAAGAATCTTCTTGTGTGATGTCCAAAGACAAATGCCAATGGTTATCCATACTCCTTGAGGTATTTGAAAGTTATCGATTACGCTGATTGTTTCTAAAATGGTATCGGGAGTCTCTCCCGGGGCACCAAACATAAGGAAAACCCCGAAAGGAGTACCTGATCTGTTACAAGAGCTTGCTTAATGTTTTCGACAGTGTAGCCACGCTGCATCTGTTTAAACATTTTTGCTGAAGCACTTTCAACAGACATGTTAACATAACCACACCCTGACTCACCGAATAAACGACAAATATCATCAGTAATACTAAGTGAGTTAATGGTACCGGTACCTCATGTGATATTTAATTTTCGGTTGATAATTTCCTGGCAAATTTCTATCGTATGGTTGTTAGGTATATTGAAATTATTGTCAAAAAACATGATCATTTTTGGAGATTTAACACTATGATATATGTTCAATTTCATCAACGACCCTACCAGGAGATTTTTCCCTATAGTAATTACCTTCCAACGAACTGTAAGGACAATAAGTACAATGAAATACGCAACCTCTTTTAGTGAAAATGGCAGGCCAAATATTTTCTTTATAGTAGTTATCAAGGTCAAATAGTTCAAAAGCAGGAAAAGCTGTATCATCCAGTCTATCTGAAAGTATATCATTAGGATGAAAACCACTTGGAGCATTTTGAAACCTTTCAATGGTAACAATACCGCATACATCGGCACCTAATTTGTAAACCATTTCTTTAATAGTTTCATTTTCCATTCTTATGCCTGTAAATTCTTTGATCAAGTTCATGCGTGTACTGGTATAAAACTTTCCATTATTCAGCTCGAGAATATAAACAAACCAGAATTGATTGCTGGGTTTGCGGATTTCATCCGCCGAAGCTCGCTTTGACATAACATATACTACTGTAATCGTTTACAATAAAAAAGCTCGCCTTCGTCATAAAGACTTTGGCGAGCGGAGGCGGAGGAAGAGGGATTCGAACCCCCGGTACCTTTCGGTACAACGGTTTTCAAGACCGCCGCATTCGACCACTCTGCCATTCCTCCGGGCGCAAAAGTATAAATTTTTTTTTATATAGCTATATATCTTACCTAATTCATCAACGTTTTTTTCATCTCGATTAAATTTGAAAATAACAATTCATTTCATTACTTCTTAATTAAATCTTACCAATACCACTTTCATTTTAGCTTAAGGGACTAAAATAACGGTTTGCCTTTACCAACTACGCTCCGGTTTCTTGTAAAAGGCAATGTGTAAAGTTAGAATGCTGACATGTATAAATGATACTAATTGGTTTTGCTTTCACAACCGAAGCGCAACGAAGCTCATGACCGAAGGGAATAAATCTAAAAAGTATCAGTATATTTGGTCGATATAATATAGTTATGCAACTATATGAAATCTTTTTCTGAAATCTCTGTAATAATATCATTTTACAACAAAATTGATTTTTTGTCACTTGTCATTGCTGGCTTTGAAATACAGACTTTTAAATCTTTTGAAATAATAATTGCTGATGATGGTTCCTCACAAACAACATGTAAAGCTTTATCAGAATTGATAAGCAATTCAGACGTAAAGATCAGGCATATTTGGCATGAGGACAATGGTTGGCGAAAGAACAGAATATTAAATAAAGCTATACTTTCTTCAACTAGTGATTGTCTTATTTTTACCGATGGAGATTGCATTCCTCATCCAAGGTTTGTGGAAGAACATTTCAAAAATCGTGAAAAAGGTAAAGTACTTGCCGGAAGAAGAGTATATTTATCACAAAGAATAACAATCAAACTAAATCGAGTAAAAATTGCTAAAAAGTATTCAATAGGAAAATATTTAATCCCTTTGTTTTTTCACACTACTTTTCTGAAAGACGGAAAATACTTTGAAAATGCGATTTATATAAAAAGTAAATTAATTAGAAAAACAATCAATAGAAAAAAAAAGGGATTAATAGTATCCAACTTTTCTCTATTTAAAGATGACATAATGAAAGTAAATGGATTTGATGAAAGATATGAAGCTCCTTCTGTTGGAGAAGACACAGATTTATGTTACAGATTAAAGCTGGCGGGTATTAAAGTTAAGACTGTCAAACATATTGCTATTAAATATCATTTGTTTCATAAGAGGCTAAACTGGGATAATAATAACAAAGAAATTTTCGATAATACAGTATTGAAAAAAGAATTCTATGCTAAAGATGGAATTTATCGTCATAAATAGACTCTAATTAATGCCAGTAAGAAAACCTTAATTATTTTAAATAAACATTGAATTCATATTTTTTTAAACAATCTTTTCCCAATTCATTGTACTTTTTGAGGCTTAAACTTGCTAAACTCCCAAAATAGTTTATATTTGTATAGGATTTAACAAGTTTTAAGAATATTTACTAACCCCAAAATTATTTTATTATGAATAAAGCACAATTAATTGATGCTATTTCAGCTGAGGCTGGTTTAACAAAAGCAGATGCAAAAAAGTCACTTGACGCTACCATTAAGGCTACATCCAATGCACTAAAAAAAGGTGACAGAGTTGCACTGGTTGGATTTGGATCTTTTTCTGTATCACAACGAAGTGCAAGAACAGGAAGAAACCCACAGACAGGTAAAGAAATTAAAATTCCTGCAAAAAAGGTCGTTAAATTTAAAGCCGGTGTTGAATTAGCAGATACGGTTAAATGATAAAAGTAAATATTAGCTTGAGGGAGCAATATGCTCCCTTTTTTTTTTGAAATTGATGAAAAAAAAATTACTTGCTTATTTACAGACTTTTATTACTGATCACAGGACAGAGATTATTGATAAAGTATTAAAAAACCGAACAAGATACATTACAGTTGTTCTTGAAGATATTTATCAAACACATAATGCAAGTGCAGTTTTACGTTCCTGTGATTGCTTTGGGATACAAGATGTTCACATTATTGAAAATCGTAATAAATACCGGATTAATCCTCAAGTTACGCTAGGATCAGATAAATGGTTATCAATAATAAAATACAATAATTCATTGGAAGCAATAAAAGAGCTTAAAAAAAAGGAATATAGAATCGTAGCCACCACCCCTCATTCAAATGATATATTGCTTGAACAATTTAATCTTACAAAAGGAAAGATAGCCTTATTTTTTGGTACAGAGCTAAATGGTTTAACACAAACCGTACTTTCACATACTGATGAATTTATAAGAATACCCATGTTTGGTTTTACCGAAAGCTATAATATCTCTGTTTCAGCAGGAATAATATTATACCATCTTACCAGGAAATTGAGAAATTCACAAATCGATTGGAAATTAATGGAAAACGATATAATCAATCTTAAAATTCAGTGGATGAAGAATAGTGTAAAAAAAGGTGAATTAATCGAAAAACTTTTTTATAAAAATGAAGAAGATTAGGGGAAAAAAGAACTAATTATAATCTGGTTTTTTTGATATTAGATTCATTTTTTTTATATATTTGATCTGATTATTGACAAATGATGTATTTTTGTTGATGAAAATTTTTCATTTATGAATTGTATAATAATCGATGATGACTTAATGTCAAGAAGAATAATTGAAGAGTTTGTTAATAGAACCGATCAACTTAATCTTGTTAATTCTTATGAAAATGCCGTTGATGCAATAAATGCGTTTAATAGCGAAGAAGACATCGATTTAATATTTTTAGATATTGAGATGCCAGAGATGAGTGGAATTGATTTTCTTGAAACGTTAACTAATCCTCCACAAATAATAATTATTTCCTCAAAAGATAAATATGCACTTGACGCCTTTAATTATGACGTTACTGATTATCTTCTAAAACCAATTTCTTACAGTAGGTTTTTTAAGGCTGTCAACAAAGCAAATCTTCGATTTAAGAATAAAGTAGAAAATAAAGAAGACGAAATTTTTATCAAAAAAAATTCTGCACTCGTCCGTCTTAAATACGATGATATTCTTTGGGTGGAAGCACTTGAAAATTATGTGATATTTGTTACCTATAATGATAAATATACCATACATTTCACAATGAAGGCAATTGAACAAAAATTACCTTCAAATAAATTTACACGTGTACACCGATCATATATTGTAAATACAAAAGGAATAACAGTTATTGAAGACAATTCAATAATCATCCAAACAAGTGAGGGTAAAAAAACTATCCCAATTGGAAAATCTTATAAAGATAAACTAATGGGTGATATCAACTTGATTGCAAAATAAT
>CAZWGG010000291.1:0-7012 GCA_964633305.1 uncultured Bacteroidales bacterium | reverse complement strand
ATAGCAAATTCAAGCTCTGCGCCCTTTTTTCGTAGTTGTTTTTCTTTGGCAGCTTTTTCTTTCTCCAGGCGTTCAACTTCTTTGGCATTATCACCTGCTAATTGAATTTTTTTATCATATTCATCTTCCAATTGTTGTAATTCAAGTTCCCTGAATCCGCTTATTGTATTGGAGGTTATTTCATATACTGCAGCAACATTTGCAAGAGATTCTTGTAAATTGCTTAGTTCTTTTTGCCTTAACTCTTCATCTTTTTCTTCTTTTAGTTGCCTGTATTTTTCTTCAATAGCTGCTTTTGCCTCTTCATACAAGTCAACAAGTTCGAGCCTTTCTTCATTTTTCAGCCCTTCAAATTCAAGTAATTCTGTATATGATTCCTCTAACCTGGTTAACTCCTCATCTCTTAATTCTTCATGTGTAAATTCTCTGTATTGTTGCAAGAATTCTTTTCGTTTTTCCTCGAATTCCTTAAGCTTTCTCAGATCATCTTCTTTTCTTTTTTCTTCAAATTCTTTCCGTTTTTTAGCAATTTCATTATCCCTGTATTCCTCAAGTTTTATTATTTCGGTATTGGCTTTTTTCCGGGATATAATGCCATCGTTAACAGCTTTATTTACCGTGTCGATCTCCTTCTGATACCTGTTATAGATACGTTGTAATTCCTGATCCTCTGCCGATTTTTGCGAAAGCTGGTAATTTTCATATATTTTTTTTAGGCGATCATACAGTGCAGTTCTTTTTTTTAGAATTGCTTCAGCCTTTTTCTGCTCCTCCTTGATTTCCTTTTCTGATTTCTGGGATTTTTTTAGCCGCTCTAGTTCTTCCTTTTTTTCAATTTCTTCAAAATGTGAAACAACACTATCACGTTCGGATTTAAGAAGTTTGATTTTCTTTTCAAGAAATTCCTTGTCTTTTTCCCCGGATCGTGAAAGTTGCATTTGGTATTCCTCAAGAGTTGTATTGACAGAATTAACATATAACCGTAATGCCCTTGCTTCAGCTTCTTTTTGTTTAACACCGGCTTCGGTTAATTTCTTGGCCATTATAGCTACTTCATCAATACCGGCCTGCATATTTTCCCTTGTTTTTTCATCAAATACTTCACCCTGTATTTGTTCAAGTGATTTTTTGGTGTACCCTGCCAATTCAATTATTTTTATAAGCCAGTTAACAACCGAAACCATCACTCCACTGGTTTTCCCTCCTAAACTATTTAGAAAATTGTCCCAGGCATCTTTGAGATTTGACATTCGCCCTCCAAGAGTTTCAGATATCTCAGCCATTGATCCTGAAACACCCTCAGCCTCACCAAGTCCTAATATATAATCCCTTATCTTATCTGATGTAAAGCCAACCTGTGTTTCAACTCCTTTAAATGTAAATTTTACTATATCACCTTGTTTTTGCGCCCTTATCCCAAATTCTTTTAATCTTTCGAATTCACCGACCTGGGCATCAATTATTGCTTCTGTCAACTGGTCAAAATTTTTACCTGTGGATGCTGATAAATCGCCAAGTTTACGCATTTCTTCAAGCGACGGTTTAAATCCCTGGTTAACCAGCTTAACAAACGATGCTGTTAATTCATTAAGTTGAAAGGGAGTGCTTGCCGCAAACTTTTGCAGCATAGCCATTTCTTTACGTGCTGCTTCCTGAGAGCCAAGAGAATTTTTAAGTACTGCCTCATATTTTTCAAATTCACTCCGAATATTAATAACACTTGAGAATAGCGATTTTACACCCGCCACCAGGGCAGCAATACCTATTATGGGCAAAGCTCCTTTAAGCGCATTCATTATACCGGATGTCCGTTGTGTTCCCGCCCTTACTTTTGCCATTTGTTTTTCTACCTGCTTAAGCTCATCGTTGTACTTGTTCCATTTTGCCGAATCTGCTTCTTTGGAAACATTATTCAAATGACCACGCAATACACGGGCACGTTTTGATAGTTGATTATACGTTAAATCAGTTATCTTGAGTTGTTTGTTAAGATCGGTAAGTTTTGTTTTAAGATCTGCCGATGCTTTACGATTTGCAAGCAGGGCTTTCCTGTTATTTTCCCATTCCTTAGTATTCTTTTTGCCCTGTGCTTCGAGCTTATTTTTAATAAAAATGAGGTTTTTTTCTTCCTGTGCAAGGCTTTTTATTGATTGGTTTACTTTAATAATATCGTCCTGTACTGCTTTTGCACCTGTAGTACGAATTTCCGATTCTATAATCTCTCTTCGAATTGCCATGTTATTAAAATTATATTGATACTTCTATGGTTAGCTTCCCTTCATGGGCCATTCCATCTTTTATGTTTGCAGCCAGGCCATATCGTAACCGTTGATATGCATAGCCAAAAACGAAACCATATAACGGGCGGTTATAAATGGGGTGATAATATTTTTTTGGCCTTCCGGAGGCTGTCTTTTTCAGATCGAGAAAACGGATGTATTTCGGGTAATCGATAAGTAATGTTATCCCGTTTGCCGTTGGTATTATCCTGTATGGACCGGAAGATAAACGCCCTGATAAATAACCGGTACGGTTATAATAAGTGGCTGCTATGTCTTCCTGTTGTTGTGTTAAACGCTGACCTGTATCGCTGAATACTTCGGCAGCGAATTGGGCAAATGGTTGTGTGTTGAGTTGTTGTGAGAGCATATTTTTATATGGATTGAAGAATAGTTAAAATTGAAGATTTAAGGGGAAGAGAGAAAGGACAGATTAAAGAAATAATTTCAGCTTTGAATAATGCTTATGGTAATTGAATTACTTTGTCCTTTTTCTTATCTGGTCGTCTTCAAGCCAGACGGGCTTTTACTTTTTTTCATTACCAAAAAAAGTAAACAAAAAAGGCTAGAAAAAAATACGCTTGACGGTATTTCATTGCAAGGTTTTCCCACGTGGCACGCATTTTTTTCGTGCTCCCGCTCATAAGGTTTCACTTTGGCTTTTTTCTTTTGCATGTGTTTGACAGTTTATTGTTGAATGGCCCTATAACAAAATAGCCATTCTGAAACAAGTTCAGAATGGCAATTAATGATTTACTGTTGATTCGAGTGTTTGTACTATAGAGTTCGCGGACGAGGCGCATGCAGTCCGAAAACAGGGAGTTTACTTAATGTAAATGACCTGTTTGAGGGCAAATGCAACGAAGTACGCGGACTTTATAGACGAACACTAACTGGTACGTTTAACCATCCACTTCAGATGAAGTGAAAGTTTGCCGGGTTCGTTTATATATGTATAGTTTTTGTTTTCAAGGAATTCAATTAGCTCGCTGTATTCAATTTCAGCGATAGGATAAATGTCTATAATGGCATCGGCTATTTCTGCTGTTGTAAAAAAATCGGTGGCTTCGGAAATATCCGAAACCGCCCCGAATCTCTTACAAAACACGTCCATAGCCTTATTAAAAAAAGCTTCCATACTTACTTGTGTTTTTCACATTTATACTCTTCCATACAATCGAAAATATCACGTAATGTAAACAATGTTAACATATTGTCTGCAAACTCATCGGTACCCCTCATATCATCACTTGTATACAAAACTACCATTTCTATTGTACGGTTCAATTGCTTAACAACCTCATGCAATTCGCCCTCGAATACTTCATTGAGAAAACGAAACATGGGTGTAATATTAATGTGCCTGTTTGTTAAAGGATTAACTACAAGAACAGGCTCCTGATTAGTGTGATCCATATAACCTCCTTTTTTGTTAAATTGTGATAACTAACAATCGCAATACTTATGCCGCTATTGGTTTATTTCCGTTGCGGTATCTTCCGGCCAGGCGATTGTTAACTGCCGGTTGTTTTCAAGGTATTCCTGGTAAGTCATGGAAGCAAGCTCTTCGAGCTGTTTGGTGGTTTTGCGAAGCTTTTTTTCAGCATCGCGAAAATTTGACCTATCGAACTTTTGCCGCATGACCAGCTTTTCAGTTGCCTTTTCTTTAAGTTCCAAGAATTTTCGTGCACCGGTGAAGTGATTGTAAAGTGCATTGTAGCATTCGAGTTTGTATTCAATGACTGCTTCACGAGCTTCCGGTTTTACCCGTTCATGTTCAATTGTAAATAACCAGCCAAATGTAAATTTTAATGGAATGGAAAACATTTCATATTGTTTTTTGTCACTTCCAGTTGATCGTATGATACGATGAACTGAACTTAAAATTCCATCCCTTTTTACACGTTCGATTTGTGCATTAGAGGCGATACCCAATAAATCACATATTGGGGTTACGGGAACCATCTCATCATCATCCTGGATGACGATAACTTCAATGTTGTTGATTTTTGCCACCACCGTAGATGTGGCCTGGTGTATAGTTCTTGACATTTATAAAAAATAATAAAAGCGGGGGCTGTCAAGGTACCATACACCAATAAAGGAGTAAAACCCCAGGACGAACCTGACCCCCGCCATATTGTTAATAAACTTAATTCTCGATTCATTTGGTGTATGGTTTTTGACATTACAAATATACGGAAAAAAGTTAGAATCGTTACTTTTAGCTAAATGGAAGTGTATATTTTAATAAGAAAGAAAATGATTTAAACGAGGTGTAGATTAAAAATAATTTTTTAACTTGGGTATGAATTGGAATGAGTTATAGGAGTAAAGACAATTGTTTTTATATGGATGTTTAAGTATAATTGCTTTTTTGAAATACAAGAAAAAATATGTAATTTGATAGTAAATTAAAAATCTGAAACTATGAAACTTGAAAAGATTCTTGATCAGTTAAATTCTTTTGAAAAGAATTCCTTTTTAAAGGTAATTACCAACATTATTGATGAAGTTCCAAAAAAGTCCAAAGAAATTGAAGCAATTCTTGTGAATTCAGATAAAGATTTAAAAAATGTTGACAATATAAACATTGCAAAAGTGCTTAATTTGGTTGAAGATGAGTTTGCAAATTATATTAAATCTGAATTGGTTGAAGCAACATCTCAATTAGACATCTTAATAGATATATTAATTAGAGATGGCAACTGTATAATGTCAAGAGAATGGTTCAATAAACTTTATGAAGAAGAAATTAAATCATTGCAAATAAAATTAAAAGAATTTGAAAAGGAAATTCAATCAGATAAATCAGAAATTAGTGAGCGAAGAAAAAGGGATTATAGAATTTACCGAGAATGTTTAGCAATGGCATATTATAATGACGAATTAAAAAATCAGGATTGCAAAATTACATCTGATGAACAATCTATTCTTTTAGTTCTATCAAAAAACTTGGGACTATCACAAGAAGAAATAAAACTAATTAACTATTTGATTATTAAAATCAAAAAAGAAAATATTGATAAAATAATTAATGAATTAAAGAATCTTGGAATTATCTTCTATTCTAAAAAAACACTAAATGCTTACATTGCTGATGAGATTGTTAGAATATTACGAAAGGTAAGAGGTAAAGAAGTTGCAGATAAATATTATAGAAGAGTATTAAAAAATTTAAGAGAACCACAGATTAATCTGATAGCAAAGAATCATAATATAAATTGGAAAGATAATCTAGATGTCAAAATAAAAAAAATCATCAACGAAGGTATAAATTTTAGCGATGTTCTTACAGATGATATATTTAAAGAGGATACAATGGTTTCAGAAAGAAAAACCTTTATAAACGATTTAATTGAAAAACGTCTGAATATCGAACATCTAAGAGGAGCAACTCTTGACGAGAAAATAAAAAGCTTAATTGACTATTTTGACGAAATTGATAAAGACGAAAAAATTGGGATATCGATTGATGGATATGAAAAATTATTATCTGATTTAGAAAGAGTATTACCAAATATTAAAGAAAAAATAAGGGAAGAATTTGAAATACAAGAAGAGAATATTCTTAAAAGTGAATTTTTGTTAGATTATAACATTAAACCTGTTGATATATTAGATTTATTATCTGAGATGAACCTTAAGTTATTCTGTGAAAAAATGGGGATAAAATCAAGAGGAAATTTAGTTGTAAATATTTTACAAAAATATAAAGATGCAGAGAATTTATTAATTGAGAATTATCCATTAATTGCATATAGGGATATAAATAAGTTAAAAGAAAATGGTCTAATAATCAAAGAAGCTGACATAGGAATGAAATTCGAAGAAATTACAAAAAAGATATTTAGCAAACTTGGATTTAAAGTAGATGAAAAGCTTAGAAAAGAACTTAATAATGCAAAAAACAAAATTGATATAATATTAAACTTAGATATGGATGGATTAATTCTTATAGAATGTAAAACTATTAAGGAATCCGGTTATAATAAATTTTCTTCTGTTTCAAGACAACTTAAAGCATACATTGATCTAGCAAAATCGAAAAACTATCACGTTGCTAAGTCATTATTAATTGCACCCGAATTCAGTGAAGAATTCGAAAAAGAATGCAGAGAAGAATTTCAGTTAAATCTGTCACTTATAACTGCTGAAACTCTCGTTAATATTCTAAACGGTTTTAAAAATACTAAGCACAAACAATTACCATATCAATTGCTAATGAAAGACGTATTAATCAAAGAAGATTGGATATTAAAAGCTATAAATAAATAATAATTTAATTAGTCGCAACTATATCTAACATAGATTTTAGAATACTTAAATCTGAAAAAAATAACCTATCTTTTGTCTTATGTAATTTGATGATCGTCTGACTTACAGGATACCTCTTATATTGCTGACAATAAATTTATTGTTTGCTTTTTTAATATAAAAAAAGAGCTTAAATGAAGTGTGGGTTGAAAATAATTTTTTAACTTGGGTACGAATTGGGGTGAGGTGTGGTTATGGAAAAATGAATGAGGTTATAAAATAATTATGACGACAATTCGAACACCAAAATAAAATAGTAATCCAAATGAACAATGATTTCTTGAATCGAATCGTATTTGAATTAAGCCAATCAATTGTGGGAGCAGGCACATCATTGGAACTAATTTTGGATTGGGATAGTCCCTTAAGAGAATTTTTTATTTCAGAAACTCATGAGAAAGGAGGTGGGCACAAAT
>CAZWGG010000290.1:0-7033 GCA_964633305.1 uncultured Bacteroidales bacterium | reverse complement strand
TAAGCAGCAAGCGCGTAATTAGTTTCGCCAGTTATAATAGTTGCACAACAGTTTTACGGGTTTTAGTACGTTGCCCGGCATGCTTACTTAACAGTTTACTTTGCTGTCTAAGCCATTTCAGCCCCTTAAGTAATGACACAAAGTTACAAAAATCTTGCTAAAATATTTTAATATTGGAATTATAAACTGTTTTCTAATGCAATTTTGTACTACTTAAAAATATTCTGTAGCAAAAATTAATTAACAAATAACATGACTAATTCTTTAGATGCCTACAAATTATTTGCCCAATATTATGATTTATATATTGGTAGTTTTAATGAAGATATGAATTTTTATACATCTTTCTGTAACAAAAATGATGAAATTATTGAGATAGGCTGCGGTACAGGAAGAATTTTAAAACATTTCCTTGAATCAGGATTCCATATTACCGGCGTGGATATATCTGATGAAATGCTTGAGATTGCGAAGAAAAAATTAAGGCAATACGAATTGAACGGCCAATTATTCCTGAAAAATAAGGAAGAAACATCTGAGATTTGTATTGAAACCAAAAGAAAATATTATAGCCCGTCTGAAATAAAAAAATTACTACCGCTGGCAGGATTTCTCAAAATTAGCTTTTCGACCCTATATAATAAAGAAAAATTTAGGCCTAAGCTGGGTGATAATAACCTGAAAGGAAATTATATCGTGAAAGCCGAAGTATAAAACTTTGTCTTTTTCTCCGGTATACAAATTCAGTTTATATAAAAAATAATATTCTTATAAAATAGACTAACTATGATTTGTTTATATTTGCTTTCATTAAGTAAAGAAATAAATCATGTATACTAAAACAATTAAAGTAATCTTACTGGCAGCATTCCTGTGCAGTAATCAATTTGGATATTCTTCACAGGAACCCAAAAATATCATCTTAATGATAGGGGATGGTATGGGCATAGCACAAATTTATGCAGGTATGACTGCAAATCATGGACATTTAAACATGGAGAGATGCAAATATATTGGCCTTGTTAAGACCTATTCATACAATAATTACATAACTGATTCAGGAGCAGCAGGAACAGCTATAAGCTCCGGGAATAAAACAATAAATGATGCTGTAGGTGTAAATCCTGATACCATTCCTGTAAAAACTATCTTAGAATATGCAGAGGAGAATGAACTTTCAACAGGCTTAGTTACAACCTATTATATAACAGATGCTACCCCGGCAGCTTTTATAGCGCATCAGGCAGACAGATACGATTACGAAAATGTGGCACTCGATTTTCTTAATACCGATATTGACGTTTTCATAGGAGGTGGCAGAAACCACTTTAATAAAAGATCAGATAAAAGAGATTTGGTAAAAGAACTTGAAGAAAAAGGTTATAATGTAATTTTTAATATGGAAGATTTAATAAAAGTAAAATGCGGAAAGCTTGCCGGCCTTGTTGATACACTTAATTTACCTTCTTATAGTCAGGGGAGAGGAAATATGTTAACTAATGCATCTTTAACTGCAATTAACATATTAAATCAAAATAAAAAAGGTTTCTTTTTAATGATTGAATTAGAACATACTGATGATGAAGGACATAATAATAACAGTGAAAAACTCCAGGAGGAAGTTCTAGATTTTGACAGAACAGTTGGAAAAGTTTTGGATTTTGCAGAGAAAGATAAAGAAACATTGGTTATAATAATGGCAGATCATGAAACTGGTGGAGCATCCATAATTAATGGAGATATAAAAGAAGGTAAAGTGGAAATGGTTTTTTCCACAAAAAACCATACAGGAGTTTTTGTGCCGGTATTAGCGTATGGCCCAATGGCTGAAAATTTTTGTGGTATTTATGAAAATACAGAAATATTTAAAAAAATGATGTCAGCCTTTGGCTTCAGTAAAATTAGTCAATAATTTCAGCTGATGAAAAGCTATCTCTTAGTTCTTCTGCCACTTTTCTCTTTATATTCTTCAATACGCTGTCAATCAGCTGATTTAAAGACTAATAGTCAAATAGAATATCAGGTTGAGACATTAGTAAAACTGCCTAGTGAAATTTCTGAGACCTCCGGGATTATTATACATGATAGTTTGATATGGACAATAAATGATAGCGGTGGTGAACCTGAACTATACGGGTTAAAAATTGACAAGGGTTCTCTTCAAAGAAAAATTGTGATTTCCAATGCTAAAAATATTGATTGGGAAGACGTTGCACAGAATAATAAGTTTATATGCATTGGCGACATTGGAAATAATGAAGGATCAAGAACTGATTTACGAATTTATCTTGTTCCCAAAGCAAAAATATCTGATGAAAAAAAACAACAAATTAATGCTGAAGTTATTGAATTTTCATACAACGACCAAAATGATTTTACCCCGTCGTTATTTTCCAATTCGTTTGACTGTGAAGCAATGATAAGCATAGAAGATTCTATTTTTTTATTTACAAAAGACTGGGTAAACCAAAAAACCAGTATGTATTCCCTGCCGGCCAAACCAGGTAACTATATGGCAAAACATATTTCCGATTTCAATTCTGAAGGGCTCATTACCGGTGCAGATATAGATATTGAAAGTGGAAAACTAGTACTTTGCGGATATACTTTTTTATCGCCTTTTTTAATCGTATTTGAAAACTATAAGGTTTTGAATAATCCAATAAGAATAGAATTAAAAGAATTTTCAGGGGCACAGGTTGAAGGAATTCTCATTATGAACATTAACAAATTTTTGATTAGCAATGAAAATTCTTCAATTCCCCAATCTTTACATTCTATTGTCATGAAAAAACTATAGGAATCAACTTAATTAATCTGTGCTCTTGTGATATTTAAAAGTTGTACGACCCAGGCAATCAGCGAAGATTTGACCGGTTTCCAAATGTTTTTCGTCATTCTTGTCATAATACCAGAATACTTTGACTTTTTTTACTTTACTGTTCTCATCCAGGTTTTTTAAAACGTTAAATAATTGTATGGACGAACGGGAATTCATATGCTCTAAATTTATTTTAAAAGTTATTTTGTCTGAATGAAAAGAACTAAGCCAATTGAATAAAGGCTTAAACAACCTAATAGAATTGTTTACTAATAATCTTCCCCTGATAATAAAATTACCGTCTGCTCTGAATAATACCATTGGAGTTTTATTAGTCCCTCTTATAAACAGATTTTCCATAACCACCCGATTTTTTTATTATTGAATAGCAATACTATATATTTGAACGAATGTTATTTAGAATTGTTATTAATAGTTGACGGAAACTCAAATAAAATTGATAAAACAATATATCCCGGTTCACTAAAAGATAGCTTACTTATAAAAGCGTTCTAAATTGGAACATAAATTGTAGGTTTACATTACATCATTTTGTAATTTTAGGTAATTGTAAGTTTTTTTAATTTATACAAATGAAGATTGCCTTGCTGATATTGCTGATTCATTGTTCAGTTTATTTGAAAGCCAATGCTCAAAATGACTTAACAACTGATAAAAAAAGTGCAATAAAGTCATATAATGAAGCTTTATATTATTATACAAGTAATAATTACGTAAAAGCAATTGAACTTTTCAATAAAGCGATTACAGCTGATAAAAATTTTATAGAAGCCTATCTTGTTCTTGCCGAAGCATACGAAGACAATAAACAATACGATAAAGCCATTGATACGTATCACGCAGCATTTGCAATTAATCCGGGTTTTTATCCTTACGGGCACATAAGACTGGCTAACCTCGAGTTTAAAACAGCAAGATATTCAGATGCAAAAAAAAGCTACGAGGAATTTCTCAAGTTAAAAAGCAACAATCAAAAACATATTGATAAAGCAAAAAAAGGCATTGAAAGAAGTGAATTTGCCATGTATGCTGTCAATAACCCGGTCGATTTTAAGCCTGAAAGCCTTGGTCCGGCCGTAAACACAAGCGAGGATGAATACTGGCCAAGTTTATCGGCTGATGAAAATATATTAATAATAACCCGGCTTGTAAAAAGCAGTAGTGCTTATGGAGGAAAACAGGAAGATTTTTTCATTAGTGAAAAAGATAAAAATGGATGGGGAATAGTTAAAAACGCAGGCTTACCTTTAAATACTCCGGATAATGAAGGAGCTCAAACCATTTCAGGTGACGGCAGGCTAATGGTTTTTACCGGTTGTAATAGAAAAGATGGCGTTGGCAGATGTGATTTGTATTTTTCGAAAAAAGAAGGTGGCAAATGGACAATCCCCAAAAACATGGAAACACCGGTGAATTCTAGGTACAAAGAAACTCAACCATCATTATCTGCCGATGGCAGGACTTTATATTTTGCCAGTGACCGGCCAGAAGGATATGGCTACCTCGATATTTATGTAACTACTATGAATGATGACGGAACTTGGAGGCAACCGCTTAATATCGGTGATAAGGTCAATACAAGAGGTCACGAAATGTCCCCCTTTATCCACCCTGATAATCAAACGCTGTATTTTTCATCCGATGAACTCATTGGCCTTGGTGGGTTCGATATTTTTATAAGCCGAAAAGATAGTACCGGACAATGGGGTGAACCTGAAAATATCGGGTATCCAATTAATACGAATGGTGACGAATACGGATTAATTGTGAATGCAAAAGGAAATCTTGCCTATTATGCCTCTGATAAAGACCCTAAAATGGGAAGGGATATTTTTGTTTTTGAACTATACAAAGAAGCCCGTCCCGTGGAAGTATCCTACATGAAAGGAACCGTTTTTGACTCAGATACAAAAGCACCTATTGGGGCAGAATTTGAACTCATTGATCTTGAATCGGAAAAAATGATTAATAACTCCCGCTCAGATTCTATTAATGGAGAATTCCTGGTTTGCATCCCAACAAATAGGAACTATCTATTGAATGTATCAAAAAGAGGATATCTCTTTTATTCTGATAACTTTGCCCTGAAAGGTATATTTGACAAAGCAGAACCTTTTCTAAAAAACGTTCCCTTGCACCCCATTAAAATAGGAGAATCAATAATATTAAGAAATATATTCTTTGAATTCGATTCATATAAACTAAAAAAAGAATCAAAAGTTGAGCTTGATAAATTGGTGTTGTTCTTAAATCAGTACCCCACAATAAAAATTGAAATTAGCGGACATACCGATAATATAGGTACCGAACAATATAACCAAACATTATCTGAAAACAGGGCCAAATCAGTAAAAGAATATTTAACAGGTGCATCTATATCAAAAGACAGGATAACTTTTACAGGATATGGCTTTTCCAAACCAATCACTTCAAACGACACTGAAGCAGGAAGGGCCCAAAACAGAAGAACAGAACTTAAAATTATTGAAAAATAGTAATATTTCAGAATACACTCTATTTATTTAGGAAAGGGATATTCTATTCCGGCATTCAATTTTACAGGTAGTTTAGATCCGGAATTGTTCATTAATCTTATCATTAAAAATATTTAGCCACTTATTGGCTATAAATTTGGGCTTTATATTTCATCTGTGTATATTTTAATTTTTAAATGTCAGATGGAACTTACCATGATAAAATAATCATTTTCGTGTATGATAATAATGATTATTTTATCATGTACCTATTATTTTTTAAAAATTTCATAGATTCAATAAGGGATACCAAATTTTACTCTGTCCTTTTAATAAAAAATAAATTGGAACAAAAAGAACTGCAAATTCTACTGGAGAAGATACGAAAGTCAAATGAAGGTTCTTTTAAAGAATTGTTCTCTTTATATTATCAGCGCCTTAGCCGGTATGCTTATTATATTCTTAACAATAAGGAATGGGCAGATGAGGTAGTTCAGGAATTTTTTTCAAAAATCTGGGCACATCGTAAAAAAATAAAAATAAATGGAAGTATTAGTAGTTATATGTACATTTCTGTTAGAAATGCTTCTAACAATTTACTTAAAAGCAATGTGCAAAGAAGAATTCGTGAATCAAATTATTCAGCTCCGGTTAAAAGTAACGATGATATTACCTTTAATAAAGAAATATTCACCAACAGGCTTATTGAATCGTTAAAAATGCTTCCTGATCAATGTCAAGAAGTTTACTGCCTAAAAAACCTGGAAGGACTATCTTATAAAGAAATAGCCGAGTATTTGAATATTTCCGAAAAAACTGTTGAAACACATATATATAAAGCCTTAAAACGATTAAGAGAATTAATGGCTAAATATAAAAATACTTTTTATTCAACTGAATAACCATGGAATCAAATGATAAATATGCCAATTTGATAAGCAGATATATCACAGGTGACCTGACTAATTCTGAAATAATAGAGTTTGAACGGATAATACAGAATGGAGAGATAACACAGGTCGACCTTGATGAATATATGAAAATATGGAAATCCACTAAAAACATCAACATGCCGGCATTCAATACAAATGTTGCTTACGAAAAAATGTGGTCAGGCAAAATAACAAAAAAAGGAAATATAAAAACTCTTTTTAAAAACATTGGAAAAATAGCTGCCATTATAGCATTGGGAGTTTTTATTGGGATATCATTAAATAAGTATATTTTCAACCAAAACGATCAATTTGTTGAAATTGAAACAAAAAAAGGGGATAAAATCCATATTAAGTTGCCAAAAGGTAATGAAGTTTGGCTGAATTCCAAAAGCAAATTAAAATATCCTGCAGATTTTACAGGAATAAACCGCTATATTGAAATAACAGGAGAAGCTTACTTTAGGTTACAAAGCGAAGATTTGTACCCGGTTATTATTAAATGTAATAAAACCAAAATTATTGGTACCTCAACGGCATTTAATACTAAGACCGAAATAGTAACCGGCAAAACAGAAATAACGGTTGATTCCGGGTGGGTAACCTTGTCTGATCCTACATGGGATAACAAACAAATTGTACTGGAAGAAGGATTTAAAGGAACCATTAGTGAAGAATTACCGTTATTTGTTGAGCTTAATAAAAATCCCAATTTTTTATCCTGGAAAACCGGTAAACTTGTATTTTATCAAACTCCTCTTTTTTCTGTTGCAGAAACATTATCC
>CAZWGG010000289.1:0-7068 GCA_964633305.1 uncultured Bacteroidales bacterium | reverse complement strand
TCTTATATTTATCCTTTTAACCATTTTTTCAAATTATCTATTGAATAATTTTGTATATTTGATGACAGAACAAGGAAATGCTTCTTAATAAGTCTATAATCTAAAGCCATAATTATGAAAAAATATCTCATCACCATCTCACTAGTTATTTTGACTTTTCCGTTTTCTACTATGGGTCAAAATGCAAAGCAATTTTATAAAGCCGGACTAAATTTTAAAGAATCCAATAATTATAAAGATGCCATTGAACAATTTTCAAAAGCCGTCTCACTTGATCCAGACTATGTTGATGCTTACATTGAAAGGGCTTTTGCTTATGAAAAAACCAATCAGTTAGAAAAAGCTGCTGAAGACTATAAACGTGCTTTGGTTTTTGAAGAAAAAGATGAAGAAATATACTATAATGCAGCGCGAATAAGTTACAAGATAGGGCAATACAAAGAAGCTTCAGACTATGTTGCCAAAAGCATTGAGCTTAAAAGCAGGTATCTTGAAGCTTACCAGTTGCAGGTAAAAATACTTCTTGAACTTGAAGATCTTGCAGGAGCCCAACTTGCCGCACGAAAAACACTTACTTTAAAAGACAACGAAATAAACCACTATTACATGGGGGTAGTCTCTGAAAGACTAAATAATTTTAATATAGCTGAAGAAGAATACACAAAGGCTATCCAGAAAAATAAAAATTATGTAGATTCCTATATTGCACTTGCGAACCTTCAATTAAAGCTTAATAAGCTTGAACAAGCCATTAAGAATGCCAACATGGCAATTAGTATTAGTAAAAATAATACCGAAGCTTACCTGGTAAGAAGCAAAATTTATGTTAAGAAATTAGATTACCCGCATGCTATTGATGATATCTCCAGGAATATTCTTATTTCCCCGGATGATAAAGACATGTATTTTATTAGGGGAACCTATTACCAGGATTTTACCCAACATCAAAATGCCATTAATGATTTCACAAAAGTATTAATGCTTGACGACAAATATTCTGAAGCTTACTATAAAAGAGCCTTTTCTTATGAACAAATTGCTAATTATAAAGCTGCTATAAAAGATTACCAGGCCTTAACCCATCTTTCGGAATACGATGTAAATGCCAAAAAACTACTCGATTCTGCAAAAGAAAGATTATTTGAACTAAACCGCGAAAGTAATAACCCTGATATAATCCTTGTTGATCCACTTCCTCATGACAATTTAGCGGTTAACGTACCTATAAACAAAGATGAAATAGCTATTAAAGGAAATATAAAAGACGAAAGTGAAATACAAGCGTTAAAAATTAATAACGTAAGTGTCCCCTTTGTTAAAAATGGAGAGATGTATGAATTTTTTGCTAATGTAGATGTTTCAAATATTAATCTCATAACCGTAAGCGCCGTTGACGTATATGATAACACGCAAAACACTACTTTTACCATTGAAAGAACAGAGATTAGCCCACCAAAAGTAGTCATAATAGCTCCTTATGCATCGGATAACGGGGAAATATTTCTTGACAATGATAATCCAACAATTTACGTGGAAGGGAAAATTGCAGATGAAAGCATGATTAAATCCATTTTAATTGATGGCGTTTCGGCAAGTTTCAAGGTTGATGAGTTAAATCCCCAGTTTTCTGCAACGATCAACATTGCAAACAAAAACAAATTTGTAGTAAAAGCATTAGATACTTATGGTAATGAAGCAGAACAAGAATTTATTCTTAACCGCGAAGGAATTTCATTATTGGAAAACAACCCAATGGGCAAAACATGGGTGATATTTATTGAGAATTCAAATTATGAAACTTTCCCAAGCCTTGATGGTCCGTCAAAAGACGTAACATTAATGAGATCTGCCCTTTCCCGTTACGACATTCATAAAATAATTCATAAAAAGGACCTGGGTAAAAAAGAATTTGAGAAGTTTTTCTCTATAGAACTTCGCGATTTAATACGAAGTAACCGTGTAGAGGCCTTGCTGGTTTGGTATGCCGGCCATGGTAAATTCATCAACGAAACAGGCTACTGGATACCGGTTGATGCAAAAAGAGACGATGAATTCACTTATTTTAATATAAACGCATTAAGGGCATCATTACAATCGTATTCAAATTATATAACGCATGTGCTTGTTGTAACTGATGCATGTGAATCGGGACCGACTTTTTACCAGGCCATGCGTGAAATACCAAAAGAAAAGGATTGCAGCGACTGGGAGGCCACACGTTTGAAATCGTCTCAAGTCTTTTCTTCAGCAGGCTATGAACTGGCAGTTGATAATTCGCAATTTACCAGGACATTTGCCAATACCCTGTCTAATAACCCCGATGCATGTATCCCCATTGAATCCATTGTTTTAAAAGTTACTGATGCCGTAACACAAAATAAACAACAGACGCCCAAGTTCGGGAAAATATCCGGACTTGAAGACGAAAACGGGACATTTTTCTTTATTTCAAAGAATTAAAAATGATTAATTGATGGTATTTATTCATACGTTTTATAAAAAAGTTATTCGTTCGGTTGGGCGAATAATTTTTTTATATACTTGTTTGTTTTTGTTTTATCCACTATCTGCACAAACTTATTTTTTCGATAGTTATGGCCCTGAACAGGGATTGGAATCATCAAAAATTTATTCCGTTCGCCAAGTAAAAGATGACAATATTTGGCTAGGTACAAGTGCAGGGCTATCAAAATTTGACGGTATTTCTTTTACCAACTACACCGTAGAAAATGGCCTGGCAGAAGGAGGGGTGACAGCCATCTTTGAAGATTCATTTGAAAATGTATGGCTGGGCCATTTGGGAGGAGGCCTTACCCTGTTTGACGGTAAAAACTTTAACCGGGTAGAAATTCCCGATTCTGTATTAAGCAATGATATAACATCTATTATACAAGACCGGCAAAAAAAAATTTGGATTACTACGTATGGCGATGGCACTATAGCAATTACAGATACCAATGAAAATGTAAAAGAACCCGGATACATCCAATATAAAGGTAAAGGGATGAGTGACAGGGTATTTTCAAGTATTATAACTTCCGATAATATCCATTATTTTATAACTGATGTGGGGATCAAACAGTTTATGCCGGATTCAAATAAATTCATTAACTATGCACGCGATGGATTTAGCACCTTTTTCACAACAACCTGTATGTTTGAAGATTCGAAAAAGAATTTATGGTTTGGTACTTACAATGGCGGATTGATAAAATATGATTATGGAAAAGATAGCTTCATTATATATGATGATAAAGATGGAATAGCAACGAATTGGATTTCAGCTATTACTGAAGACAAAAATGGAAATATCTGGTTCGGGCACTGGGACAAGTATGATAAAGGCGGCTTAACTAGGTGAGATCAACATAACAAAATTAAAGTTTTCAATATGTTTAACGGGTTACACGATAATAAAATTCGTTGTATTACAGAAGATAAAGAAGGTAATATATTAATTGGTACCAACGTACACGGATTGGAAATTTTTAAAGGGGAACAATTTATTACATACTCGGTTACAGACGGATTAATTAATAACCAGGTATGGGCAATTATTCAAGATGCAGAAAATCAACTATGGTTTGGTACAAATGGAGGGATAAGTGTTTATAACAACATTGATACAAACAAAATATTTATGCATTATAATCAATTTACCAATAATATTAGCAACCAAATAAGGTTTTTAAAGCAGGATAGTAAAAGCAATATCTGGATTGGGACTATAGATCAAGGAATTATTAAATTTGATTTTAAAAAAAATGTTTTTGAATACATTAATATTATCAATAGTTATTTCCCCAGTTCAGGGAAAATTGTAACAGCACTTGAAATAGATAATTTAGATAATTTATGGATAGGTACTATAGAAGGACTATTAGAAGTAAGAATTAAAGATTACAGTGTTGAAACAATAACACAAGAAAAAGGAATTCCGGGAAACGATATTAGCGCCTTATTTGTGGATAAAAAGGGCCAGGTATGGGTTGGGGCAAAAGGAAAAGGCATTGCCCATAGTTATGCCGACGAGTACAAAATATTAGATATTAAAGGTAATATTACTCCAGTTTGTATCACGGAAGATAAAGAAGGTAAAATATGGATTGGCACGGAAACACATGGTGTTATAGTTTTGCAGGATGACTTGGAAATAAAAAGATATACCATTGCTAACGGGTTACTTTCCAACTTGATAAACTTTATAAATTTCGATGATAATAATAATATTTATGCAGGAACAAACCGGGGGCTGAATAAAATTGTTCAAAATGAGGATAAAATTATTACCTATACAAAAAAAAGTGGTTTTACAGGCATTGAAACCCGTAACAATGCCACATTTAAAGATAACCAGGGAAAACTTTGGTTTGGTACCGTGAATGGCGTAATGTGTTATGATTATAAATTGGATCTAGAATCAGATATTGAACCGTTAACTCATATAAATCAAATGGTTGTTAATGGTGAAAACATGATAATGAAACCCAAACTTAAATTATCACATACCCAAAAATCGATAGAATTTCGTTATTACAGCATTTGTTTAACCGATCCTGATGCAGTAAGATACAAAATAATGTTGGAAGGTTTTGATAATGATTGGATAAATATGGGCATACAAAATTCGAAAAGTTATTCCCTGCTACCGGGGAAATATACATTTAAAGTTATTGCCCGTAACAATGAAGGCAATTGGAATTCAAAGCCCAAAACATATAGTTTTAGAATACTCGCGCCATTTTATCAAAGAGGGTGGTTTATAATCACAGCTATTGTAATATTTGTATCCGGCATATTTTCATATATTAAAATCCGTGAGCGTAACCTCATAAGGGAAAAACGTATACTTGAAGATAAGGTGAAGGAACGTACACTGGCCCTTTCAAAAGCCAATGAAGAACTGGAGGAAAAGAATAAAGACATTACCGATAGCATTAAATATGCAAAAAGGATACAATTTGCTATATTACCCCCTGACATTCCTTTTAAAGATACCTTTATACTTTTTAAGCCAAAAGATATTGTAAGCGGTGATTTCTTTTGGCTTATTTCGCATGCCGGAAAAGAATTTATTGCCGCAGTTGATTGCACGGGCCATGGTGTGCCAGGGGCATTTATGTCGTTTATCGGGTATACTTCTTTAAATAAAATTGTAATTGAAAAGGGTATTTACCAACCTGCTGCTATACTTAAACATTTGAATGAAGAAGTTGCTTCTACTCTTCACCAAAAAGAGGATGATATGGTAAGAGACGGTATGGACATAGCCCTGGTTTGTTATGATCCTGCTAAAAAAGAACTTCAATATTCCGGAGCATATAATCCGCTGTGGCTGATTAGAAAAGGTGAATTAATTGAAACAAAGGCTAACAGGTTTGCAATAGGGCGTTCAATTTCCAATGAAAGTGAATTTACAAATCATGTACTAAAGATACAAAAAGACGACACCATATACCTGTTTTCTGATGGCTACGTCGATCAGTTTGGTGGAGAAGAAGGCAAAAAATTCAAAATAAAAAACTTCAGGGACCTGGTATTATCTATGCAATCAAAAACCACACAAGATCAAAGTGAATTTCTTAATAGTACAATTGAAAAGTGGAAAGGAAACTTTGAACAGATAGATGATATCCTGGTTATCGGAAGAAAATTCAGTTAACTGACACTTGATAGGACTCTCGGCTTAATTAATGCTTTTGCTGCAGAATAAATGCCATCAGCATCGTAGCCGTATTTTTTGTACAATTCCTTTTGTGTGCCTTGTTCAATAAACTTATCTGGCACACCCAGTCTTTTAACGTGTGATTGGTACGCATATTCACACATAAATTCAATCACGGCAGTCCCGAATCCCCCTACAATAGTTCCATCTTCAACCGTTATAATATGTTTATAGTTTTTAAAAACATAGTGCAAACATTCTGTATCAAGGGGTTTTACAAATCGCATATCATAATGGGCAGCGCTAATATTCTCTGCTTCAAGCCTTAATATAGCTTCTGCTGCAAAATTACCTACATGTCCTATGGATAATACAGCCAAATCAAACCCTTTTTGCAATTTCCTTGCCTTTCCAATAGGAATTTCCTGAAATGGTTTCTTCCAATCTATCACAACACCTCTGCCTCGTGGATAGCGAATGGAGAACGGCCCATGGTTTTTAACCTGTGCTGTATACATCATGTTTCTCAGTTCTTCCTCATTCATTGGGGCTGAAACAATTATATTAGGAATGCTTCGCATATATGCAATATCGTAAACTCCATGGTGTGTTGGACCATCGGCACCAACAAGCCCTCCCCTGTCAAGGCAAAAAACTACCGGCAGTTTTTGTAATGCTACATCATGGATAACCTGGTCATAAGCCCGTTGCATAAATGATGAGTAGACATTACAAAACGGTATCAATCCCTGTGAGGCTAAACCTGCAGAAAATGTTACTGCATGTTGTTCTGCAATTCCAACATCAAATGTACGTTCAGGCATTGCATCCATCATAATCTTTAATGAACACCCAGTTGGCATAGCAGGTGTAATGCCAACGATATTCTTGTTTTTCTGTGCAAGCTCGAGAACAGTATAACCAAATACCTCCTGGTAGAGAGGAGGTTGAGGGGTTTCACTTTTAATATTTAAAATCTCACCCGTTTTACGGTTAAACTTTCCAGGAGAGTGGAAGGTTGTTTGGTTTATCTCAGCTTGTTTAAACCCTTTACCTTTTTTCGTTAAAACATGAAGAAGCTTGGGGCTTTTAATATTCTTCATGTCTTCAAGTAACTTGGCCAGGTGTACAACATCATGACCATCTACCGGACCGAAATACCTGAAATTTAGCGCTTCAAATAAATTGCTTTGTTTTAGCAATACCGATTTCAACCCGTTCTCCAGTTTTTGGGCATAATCACGTGCATGTGGGGCTATTTTACTTATTTTCCCCAGTAAATGCCATATTTCACTTTTGAATTTATTATAAGTACGGGATGCAGTAATATCGACAAGATATTCCTTTAATGCACCAACATTAGGATCTATTGCAATATTATTGTCATTAAGAATTACTAGCAG
>CAZWGG010000288.1:0-7071 GCA_964633305.1 uncultured Bacteroidales bacterium | reverse complement strand
TATTTACAAATCAAAAAATAATAGTTTTGTGTTTGGTAAAAAATGGGTGAAAGTGGCAATTTATGGTAAAAAATTCCTTATTTTTACGGGTTAAATGGCAGTAACTACATCCGCCAAGGCGGTGTAGTGAAGGAGAAAAAAATAGAATTTTTAGTATGACAAACTTCATTGGCGATTATCCTTGTAAACTCGACACCAAAGGCAGGGTGCTTTTACCCTCTGCTATGAAGAAGCAAATGTCTCCCGGTGCACAGGACAGGTTTGTCATTAAAAAAGATATTTTTGAGAAGTGCCTGGTGCTGTATCCAATAGATGAATGGGAGCGGCAAAATAAAATTATAAGGGCTAAAACAAATCCTTACAACAGGGAACACAATCAATTTTTACGTACTTTTTTTAAAGGAACTGCCGAATTACTATTAGACGGGAACAACAGGTTACTTATACCCAGGCGTCTCCTCGACGAAATAAATGCAGACAAAGAGATCGTACTGGCCGGGCAGTTCAATAAAATTGAAATCTGGCCAAAAGACATATACGAGAAAGCAGTAAGTAGCGATAATGAATTTGCTGCCATAGCTGAGAAAATTCTGGGTGGGCTAAACCTTGAAAATAACGACTAATGGATTATCACGAACCGGTTTTATTAGAAGAATCCATTAACGGGTTACAAATAAACCCTTCGGGAATATATATCGATGCCACTTATGGTGGCGGTGGCCATTCACGTGAAATACTGGCAAGGCTGGGAAAAGGTAAACTAATAGCTTTCGACCAGGATGAGGAAGCAGGAAAGAATATGTTGAGCAACAAAAAGTTTGTATTTATACATGGAAATTTTCGGTTTATAAAGAATTACCTGGAATACAGGGGAATTAAAAATGTTGATGGAATTTTGGCCGATTTGGGCGTTTCTTCTCATCATTTTGATAAAGCAGAACGGGGATTTTCATTCAGGCAGGACGGTGACCTGGATATGCGAATGAACACAAAAGCCAGCCTCTCCGCTGCTAAAATAGTAAATGAATATTCCGAAGATGGGCTAACAAAAGTATTCAAAGAATATGGTGAATTAAAAAATGCTTCGGGGCTTGCAACAAGTATTGTCCAATACAGGAATAAGCTAAAGATTGAGAAAACCGGCCAGTTAATTGAAGCCATATCAAAATGGGTTCCCCGAAGGAAAGAAAACCAGTTTATGGCTAAAGTTTTCCAGGCATTGCGCATTGAGGTAAATAAAGAAATTTTGAATTTGAAAGAATTATTAGCCCAAAGTATTGAATTGTTAAACAAAGGCGGTCGGTTGGTAATAATAAGCTATCATTCGCTTGAGGACAGGGTAGTGAAAAATTTTTTTAGATGGGGAGATTTTGAAAAAGAAGTACAAAAAGATATCTATGGTAATTATAGTGTACCATTTAAGGCGGTAAATAACAAAGTTATTATTCCATCGGATGAAGAAATACAAAAAAATAGCAGGGCAAGAAGCGCTAAATTGAGAATTGGAGAAAGAATATGAGCTAAAAACAAATGAACGAAAAAAACGAAAATATTGAATTCATTGACCAGGAACAGGAAAATAAGGAGATGAGATCTTTTTCTGTCCGGGATTTTTTAGATGGAAGTATTCTTACCCGTGGTATCGTAGTAAAACAATTACCTTATATCTTATTTCTTACGTTTTTGGCCATTGTTTATATTGCAAACCGGTACCATGCCGAACGTTTGTTTAGAAAAGTAAGCAATTTACAAGACGAAGTAAAAAACTATCGCGCCGAACAAATAACAACTACGGCTAAACTAATGAACTTAAGTAAACCTTCATCAGTAGCAAAACTGGTAAAAGATAAAAACCTTGGATTAAAAGAATTGACCCAACCACCCAAAGTGTTGGTAAAAAAGAAAAAGAAATAATGATGTCATTAAAAAACGACATATTATTGAGATTTGGTATAATATACTTGTTATTCCTATTTTTCGGATTGTGGATAATAGGGAAAACGATTTATTTACAAACAGTTGAAAAAGAGAAGTGGAAAGAGGAGGCCAAGAAAGCCACACTAAAAAATATTGTTATACGTCCAAACAGGGGAAACATTTATACTGCCGATGGCCGGTTGCTTGCTACTTCAATCCCATATTACGAAATTAGAATGGACCTTAAAACAGGTTTGCTTTCCGATAAAGTCTTTTATCGTGAGATAGATTCTCTTGCTATATGTTTATATAAGTTATTTCGTAATGAGTCATCCAAAACAAAAAACGATTATAAAAGAGAATTGATAGCTGCCCGGAAACGGGGAGAAAGATTTTATCTGATAAAAAAAAGGGCTAATTATTTACAGCTTCAGCAATTAAAAAAATTTCCAATTTTCAGAAGGGGCAGGTACCGGGGCGGCTTTATTTATATTCAAAGAGATATACGCGTTCGTCCGCATGAAGGTTTGGCCGCCAGGTTTGTAGGATATACCACGTATGATAACAAAAGGAATATTGTTGGAATTGAAGGTGCCTATGATAAAGAGCTTTCAGGTATAGCCGGAATAGCTTTAAAACAAAAATTGCCCGGGAATATATGGATGCCAATAAACGACAAAAATAAAGTAGACCCTAAAGACGGTATGGATATTGTTACCACAATTGATATTAACCTGCAGGATGTGGCTGAAAATGCATTACTAAAACAACTCATATCCCAGGATGCCGATCATGGAACTGCCGTATTAATGGAAGTTAAAACAGGCGAGGTAAAGGCAATAGCGAATATAGGTAAAGACAACAAAGGCCGTTACAGGGAAGTACAAAACTATGCAGTTGCTGAAAGTGTTGAACCCGGTTCAACCTTCAAGTTGCCCGTAATTATTGCTGCCCTGGAAGATGGGCATATTGAGATAGAAGATACTGTTGATACAAAAAACGGTGTCCTGAAATATTATGATAAAGTTATTAAAGATGATAATTACTGGCGTGGCGGGTATGGAAAAATAACTGTTCAAAAGGCATTTGAAGTTTCTTCAAATGTTGGAATGGTAAAAATTATTACGAAAGCCTATAAAGGACGTGAACATCATTTTGTTGACCGGTTGTATAACATGAGGCTGAATGAAAAACTGGGAATTGAAATCATAGGGGAGGGGGAACCGTATATAAATTATCCGACAGACAAACTATGGTCGGGAATTTCTCTTGCCATGATCTCTCATGGTTACGAGGTAAGAATTACTCCCCTGCAATTGCTTACATTTTATAATGCCATTGCAAACAATGGCAAAATGGTTAAGCCCAAATTCATAAAAGAACAACTATTTCATGGCCGTGTGGTAAAAAGTTATGGTACCGAAGTATTAAACCAGTCTGTTTGTTCCAGGTCAACATTAAAAGAAGTCCGTAAATTACTGGAAGGAGTTGTAAAAAGGGGAACTGCTAAAAATTTAGATATCCCTACTTTTAATATTGCCGGAAAAACCGGGACAAGCCAGTTGTTCAATAATAAATACGGCACATATAAATCGGAATATGGGGTAAGCTACCAGGCCTCTTTTGTTGGTTATTTCCCCGCCGGTGACCCGAAATTTTCGTGCATTGTCATTGTCAATTCACCTTCAAAAAATATTTATCACGGTAATGAAGTAGCAGGGCCGGTTTTTCTCGAAATAGCCAAAAAAGTATATGCCCTTGATATGGAAAAAGAAAATTTAATTGTAAAAAGCAAAAAACAAATCGCTGATCCGCCTTATTCCAAAAACGGGTATTTAGGTGATTTGAAAAATGTGGCAGACTATCTTAGTATACCCCTTTCGGCTGAAAAGGCACAAACAAACTGGGTTAGTACAGCAAAAAAAGAAGAATATATTGAAATTCATAATAAAAAGATCTTTCAAAACCTGGTACCAAATGTTGTTATGATGGGGGCAAAAGATGCTATTTACCTGCTCGAAAACATGGGACTAAAAGTTATTGTGAAGGGAAGGGGAAGTGTAAGGAGCCAGTCAATCCAACCCGGAACAAGAATAAAAAAAGGAGAAAGTATTGTATTAGAGATGAGCTTTATATGAAAAAACTTACCGAAATACTAGAAGGATGTAAAGTACAGGTTGTTTCAGGGAAAACTGAAATAAATGTAAACGGAATTGCATTTGATTCCCGTAATATAAAGGAGAAATATCTTTTTATTGCCATTAAAGGGACAAATGTCGACGGTCACGATTACATTTCTTCTGCAATTGAGAAAGGAGCAAAGGCCGTTATCTGTGAATCGTTACCTAAAGAAACTGTACCGGGGGTAACATATATTCTGTCTGATAACCCGGCAAAAGCATTGGGCAGTGTCGCATCAAACTTTTATGACAAACCAACACATCAGTTACAATTAATAGGTGTAACAGGTACTAATGGCAAAACAACGACTGTTACACTGCTTTACAGGTTATTTAAGAAACTGGGGCATAAGGTCGGGTTACTGTCAACCATACGAAATTATATAGATGATGAAGTAGTTGGTGCAACACATACAACACCTGATGCTGTTCAAATTAACCAACTGCTTCAAAAAATGGTTAAAAAAGGATGTGAATATGCTTTTATGGAAGTAAGCTCGCACTCAGTAGTACAAGAGAGAATATCAGGGCTTTATTTCAAAGGGGGCATTTTTACCAACATAACCCACGATCACCTTGATTATCATGAAACATTTGAAGCGTACATAAAGGCCAAAAAGCAGTTTTTCGATCATCTGCCGGCAAATGCTTTTGCGTTGATCAATTCCGATGACAAGAATGGCAGAATAATGGTACAGAATACATCGGCCAGGATATCATATTATGGCATTAAAACAATGGCAGATTACAAGGCCAAGATCATAGAAAATCATTTCGAGGGGATGTTGCTGAATGTTGGAAAAATCGAATTGTGGACCAAATTCCTTGGTGAGTTCAATGCTTATAACCTTCTTGCCGTATATGCCTGTGCAAGATTACTTGAACAACCTGAGGAAGAAGTGCTTAAAATAATCAGCGCTTTTGATACCGTTGAAGGCAGATTCGAGTACCTTAAATCAAACGACGGTGTGGTAGCAATTGTTGATTATGCCCACACTCCCGATGCCTTGCTAAATGTGCTTAATACCATTAACCAAATAAGAACCGGCAATGAAAAGCTAATTACAATAGTGGGTGCCGGGGGTAACAGGGATAAAGCCAAGAGGCCAAAGATGGCCCGTGTAGCTGTTGAAAATAGTGATAAAGTTATTCTTACTTCAGATAATCCAAGATATGAAGACCCGGAAGCCATACTAAAAGATATGGAGGAAGGAATTGATGAACAATATAAAAGGAATTACCTGGTAATATCAGACAGAAAAAAGGCGATACAAACTGCCTGTACCATGTCATTACAAGGAGATATTATTTTGGTTGCAGGGAAAGGACATGAAACCTACCAGGAAATAAAAGGAGTAAGAAATCACTTTAATGATAAAGAGATTATTGCTGATCAATTTATGTTAAACAATACAAATCTTCAATAATAGTATAATGCTGTATCATTTATTTACATATTTAGAAAACTATAGTATTCCGGGAGCAGGAGTTTTTCATTATATCTCGTTTCGTTCTGCAATAGCTGTAATTACTTCGCTATTAATTTCATTGTTATTCGGGAAAAAGATGATCCGGTTATTTCAAAAAAAACAATTAGGCGAAACAATACGTGATTTGGGATTGGAAGGACAAATGAAAAAACAGGGAACACCAACAATGGGGGGCCTCATTATACTTGCATCTATTATTATTCCTGTAATCCTTTTTTGCAATTTGAAAAACATATATGTAATACTTATGCTTATTACCACAATATGGTTCGGCCTTGTAGGGTTTTTAGATGACTATATAAAAGTATATAAAAATGATAAAAAAGGCCTGCGTGCAAAATTTAAAGTTGGAGGACAGATTATACTCGGATTAGTAGTTGGGCTTACGCTCCATTTTAATGATGACGTTGTGGTCCGTGAAAAAGTGATGGATGAGAATGGCATACCTATTACACGAAGAGTTGAAAATGACGATGAAATAAATATATCCAAAGAATACATAACACACGATATAAAATCAACCAAGGTGAATATACCTTTTTTGAAAAATAATGAATTTGATTATGCATACTTTATTTGGTTTATGGGTGAAAAAGCTAATAAATGGGCGTGGCTAATAGTCATGTTAGCAGTTATTGTAATTATTGTTATTGTTTCAAATGGGGCCAATCTTACCGATGGATTGGACGGCCTTGCCGCCGGTTCTTCTGCGATAATTGGAACAACGCTAGGTATTCTTGCCTATGTATCCGGTAACACGATTATCGCTGATTACCTAAATATAATGTATATTCCAAATACAGGTGAGTTGGTAATTTATATCAGTGCATTTATAGGTGCATTAGTTGGTTTTTTGTGGTATAACTCCTTTCCGGCACAGGTATTCATGGGTGATACCGGCAGTCTGACAATAGGAGGTATAATCGCAGTGTATGCCATACTAATCAGAAAAGAGCTTCTTATACCCATTTTATGTGGAATTTTTATAACAGAAACAGTTTCGGTAATGATACAGGTAAGTTATTTTAAATATACCAAGAAAAAATATGGGGAAGGGAAAAGAATATTTAAAATGGCCCCTCTTCATCATCATTTTCAAAAATTAAATTATCCCGAACCCAAGATTGTAACCCGGTTTTGGATTATAGGTATTCTTTTGGCTGTAATAACAATAGTGACTTTAAAAATCAGGTAATAAATGGAAAAACGTATAGTTATACTTGGCGGAGGTGAAAGCGGAACAGGAGCAGCTGTTCTTGCAAAAAAATATGGTTATGATGTATTTGTAAGTGATATAGGCAGGATCAAGCCTTATTACAAAGAAATTCTTTTTAATTATGAGATTGATTGGGAAGAGGATAAACACACCGAAAGATTGATCCTTAATGCCGATGAAATAATAAAAAGCCCGGGAATTTCCGATAAATCAGATATTGTGCAGGTAATCCGGAAAAAAGGTATTAAAATAATATCAGAAATTGAAT
>CAZWGG010000287.1:0-7076 GCA_964633305.1 uncultured Bacteroidales bacterium | reverse complement strand
CTCGCCTGATAATTGTATATAATTATGATAAAAAAGGATTTCCTGGTTTTCCTTTATCCGGTTTTCTAACGGATTAATAGTAAGGCTGCTTAATTTTATGGCAGAAGGAATAAGAGATGCTATTTGGTCGATGTAATACGAAGATCTCGAAGTTGTTAAAATTTTGTTGGTTTTAAAAAAAATATCTTTCCTCTTTTGTTCTTTTTTTAATTCATTTAGTTTCTCAATGCTTACCTTTTCTTTGCTATAGGTATTGGATAAATTGCCCTGACTTTTTTTATAGTGCTCAAAAAAGAAATAGTTGATTAAAAGAATTATAAAAACAATTGACAAAGAAAATACTCCGGAAATCTGAAAATATTTTTTGAAGAAAAAATCTTCTTTTTCTTTATCAACTATTGAATCATGCCCTGTGGTAATCGTCCTGGAAAAATGTTTAAGGGCCGATGCATAAGCAATTAATAGTTGGGCACCTATGGTTTCATTACTTATCAGAATAGTATTATTTTCCACATACTTACTCTCATTTTTGTTTATGGCGTTGATAGTACAATTTTCAATTTGTAATTCATATTGAGGTAGTGAGATTAATTTTATTTCAGGCAACAGTCTCAGAACAGGATTTAAATTGTATGGCCCTAGTGACACATCAACAACATTTAATCCGTTTTTTTTAAATTTTTCAATTATTTGCCTTATTAATTCCTTTCTGGCCAAAGAAATTAGCTTTTGTTGCTTAGCTGAATTTACTTCTTCAATGAAAAATTCTTCCAGGTCAAAATTTGGGAATATCTTATTCAATGTTTTCTGCTGATCTTCCCGTGTTTTATTATTTAACTCAACTTTTTTGTGAATTACTCCTTTTCCTTCAATAGTAAGGTAAATTGGACTGTTTTTTTTGAATACTTCAAAATCTTCATTTTTATCTAGTTTTACATTGGCCAACTGTTGTGTTATTTCAATTTCCGACTTATTCTTTGAAAGGGTAACAATATGTGCTTGATAATTACCATTATGGTCTATCTGTAATTCAACCCCGGTTGATTTAGTAAATAAATGTTGATCAATATATTTTTTTATCGTATTCAACATATTAAAATATAATAGTTGGTTGAATAAATATATTAAGTTTTGTGTCTGATTTTTTCCGGGTTTTGTTACTAAATAACCATTTAATAACAGGAATTCGTGCCAGCAGGGGAAGCCCTGTTGTGGTATCTTCTTTTGTTAGTTTTTCCAATCCTCCCAATAAAATCATTTCCTGGTTTTTTACCCGTATGATCGACTTAAAATTACGGGTTACCGATCCTGGAGGTGAATCATCAAATTCTCTTCCCGTAAATTCAGATTGATTGACGTCTATATCCAAAATAACCATATCATTTCCTGACACAATAGGTTTTATGGTTACAGAAAGGTCGGCATTTATAGGTTTCCATGTGGCAGAATTGGAAAGAGTTGGATTTTGTGTGCCGATAATATTGCTTCTTTCTTCTTTATAATATTTTGTTTCCCCACTGGTCAATATGGCTTCATAGCCGTTTAATGTGGCAAGCTTTGGAGTAGACCGGATAGTAATTATGCCATTTTCTTCCATGGCTTTCATACTTAAATAAAAATCAGGCGTTACCCGGCCCAGATTTATTGACCGTATACCATCTATTCTATTAAAAAGATCATTTAAAACATTTCCGTTTATTTCATAATCAATGCCAGGTGATATAATTTTATTTTCCTGGGAACGGTTCGGATCTATTCCGGCGCTCATACCAGTGGTTAACAAGCGGCTTTTTCTTACATCTACAATTATTATCTCAATAAGTACTAAAGGCACTACTTTATCAAGTCGTTGAATAAAATTAATTGCTTTATTTATTTTTGAACGCGGCCCGGTTAATATTATGCTGTTTTGTTCGCGATATTCCTGTATAACCAATCTGCTTGCAGTTTCCGGGGGTATAAGAGTTGAAATATTTTCATAAGTACGGTTACGCAAACTAACTATTACTGTTTCTTGAATGTTAGGATTATCCGATTTTCCAATAATATAGCGATCGTTTTCTTTAAGAAAATCATACGGGCTTCCCATAAATGCATTATCAAGAAATGACTCAAAATCAGCATGTTCAAGCTTTATATTTATACTTCCTTCTATTTCATCAACCATTAGTGTATTAATACCTAATGTATCGGCTACACACTCAATTATATTACCAATTGGCAAATTGTTAGCTTCAATAGAAAAAAACTGGTCGTTAAGTAAGTGAAATCTGAATTTTTCAGAAGCAATTAATTTTGTTTGTAACGATCTTATATTTCTTTCTTCGTAAGTGGGGGTATTGTCCGCCTTTCTTTTTCCTGTTGACCGGGCATCCTGTTGTTCAAAAATGTAAAAATTATCAGATGTTTTGTTTAGGAACAATTTATTGGTATAAGCAATTTTGTCCAGCCCTGCATTAAAAGATGTGTTTTTGAAATAACTGGTAACCAGTAAGTTTCCAATTTCAGGATTTACAAGTACATTTTTTCCTGAAATATCTGTAATTTTCTTTGCAACATAATACAGGCTATCATTATATAAATCAACACTCAACAAGTCATTTTCGAATGAATATTCAATTTTTATTTCTTTTGGTTTTGCAGTAATTGCCTGTTGTACTTTTTCACCTGAATATGGAACAAGAGAAAGAATATTCCCTGTAATTTTAATATCTAAATTGTATTCTTTACAAAGAAATACCAATATGTCTATTACTTTTACCTGTTTGTAATTATTGGTAATGCTAATATTTAATGTTGGGTCAACATGAATATTCAACCCACTGTTGTTTGCAATACCTCTTACAAATTCCTGTATGGGCAAGTCGCTTACCGAAATATCAATTTCTTGTTCCAATGCCTGTATTTCCGAAGTTTTAACAATAAGTTTTGATTGCAGGCTTTGTATCCTATCCTGCGACCATGTATTTTTTTCAGGTAGAAATAAAAGGATACAACTTGAAAAAAGGATAGTAGATAGAAAAGTTTTCCCTGCTATTGCTGTTTTTTTAATCACTTTCTTTGCTTATTAAAATTGGATACACTTCGTCAATTGTGGTCACTCCTTCTTTTAGTAATCTAAAAGCACCTTGTGCTAATGTTTCAATGTTATTTTGTTTTAAATACGCAGAAATGTCGGTTTCGTTATGTTTTATAAACTCAGTAAGATCTTTATTCATTTGAATAACTTCGTAAATAGCTTTTCTTCCTTTGTAACCTGTATAAAAGCATTCTTCGCAACCAACATTTATATAATGTTTATCAATCTTATCGGGTGCCGTGAAGTTTTTAGGCAGAAAAGATGCATCAAAAGGGTGTGCTTGTTTGCAATGTGGACATAACAGCCTGACCAACCGCTGGGCCACCGCTAAATTAATTGTTGATGCCAATAAGTATGTGGGCACACCCATATCTGTTAGTCTCGATATAGTGGACCAGGCAGAATTAGTATGTATAGTAGAGAGAACAAGGTGCCCTGTTAGTGATGATCGGACTGCCATATTTCCCGTTTCTGTATCCCTTATCTCTCCAAGCATAATGATATCCGGATCTTGTCGCAAAAAAGTTCGTAAGGCATTAGCAAAAGTCAGCCCGATATTTTCTTTTAGTTGTACCTGGTTAATTCCTTTTAACGTATATTCTATCGGATCTTCAATGGTTAAAATATTAGTTTCCTTTTTATTTAAGAGTTTAAGGGTAGCATATAGCGTGGTGGTTTTTCCTGACCCTGTAGGGCCGCTTACGAGCACAATGCCATAGGGTTTTCTAATACCTTCTGTATAATCTGTCAACTGTTTTTTAGTAAAGCCAAGTTTGCTTAATTCAATATTTGTTGAATCTTTGCTCAATAAACGAAGAACTACTTTTTCTCCATACAGGGTGGGGAGTACCGATACCCTTATATCAAATCTTTCTTCTGGTGAACCGTATAAAATTCTTCCATCCTGGGGTAACCGTTTTTCAGCAATATCCAGGTTAGCTTTTATTTTAATTTTATTGATCAAAACAGGATATTCATTTTTGTTAATTACAAACCGTTCAATTAACTTTCCATCAATTCTGAACCTGATTCGGCATTCTTCTTCATATCGTTCAAAATGAATATCCGAACAATTAATATTGTATGCTTCCTGGATGAGATGTTCGAGAAAATCTTCCGATTTATAGTCGAATAGTTTAGCCTGTTGGTTCTTTTTTTCTGATTTGCGATAATACTTACTTAGCAGTTTTTTTATGTTTTCAGACGGAATTTCATAAAATAATATGTTTTTATTAAATAATATTTCAAGTTCATTGGCCAGTGATCTGTCGTGTTTTGATTCATCAATGTAAAATTCAATATCAGAATCCGATACATGCTTTGGAATAATGGAATAATACCATGCCTGATCGGCTGTAATAAGCTGTTGTAAACTTGTTTGAATTTCAATGTTTGACAAGGATGGCATAATCTTATTCGTTATTTACATAAAATGAAAATGTATATAAATCAATTTCTTAAACAACTTTTACAAGGTTTTCAAAAAAATCTATTGAATAAATAGTAGTCATACCCAAGATTAACTGCGTTAATAAACCAAAAGCAATAAATAATGCAAGGCTTCCGGCAAGAGGGATCGTCGTTTTTTTTTGAATTCCTGATACTTTTCCCAGTAAAAACAAGATTAACGAAAGTAGAAAACCGGCATTAATATAAATAAGAAAGGTAACAGGTGAAAACAGGGTGGTTGTAACAAGTAAAAACAAAACATCACCAATGCCTATGTAAGTATTTAATATATTCGTGAGTTTTTTATTTTTAAGTGAAAAATATACAAAGACCATAATAAGCAAAAATGCAACAACAACCATATTTACTAAAGAGTTTACCAATAAAACTTTAAACAGTACAAAACGAATACTATACAGTATAGTAAGCAGTGTAACAAAAGGGAATATCCACCAGCTTAACCCCCTGTACCTGAAGTCCTGGAAGCTTATAAATAACAATGTCAAGGTAAGTAATATAGGTAATGAATACATTTTGTTTTAATCTTTTTGTACTTCAACCAGGTTTTTATCCTGGTCAATTTCCCAAATATTGTATATTCCGTCACCGTCAAAATCTACAACTGCTGTTGCCCTGGCCTTGAATGAGGAACCATCGGTTTCAACAATTTCAATTAAATAATTTGCATTACCGTCATCTGTAATAAGTTTTTCCTGCTCAAAACCTATTTCTTCAATATTGTCTGAATATTTTGAATATTCGTAGAAATAGTTTTTTTGTAACATATGCACATGCCCGAGCTGTATTTTAGCTTCTGTTGCCTTTGCACGGCTGATCAGGGGCATTAAATTCGGAAGCGCTATGAGAACTAAAATGCCTATTATCACCAGCACAACTAATAACTCTGTTAAACTAAATGCATTTAGTTTTGCTTTATTATTTTCCGTACTAGTTTTTATTTTCATTGAAAATAAGGTGTTTAAAATTATTTCGTCTTTCAAAAATAATGATTCTTATTTGATTTCCATTTTGTGTACGATTTTTTTTGAAAAAGGGTTGTCACAGGCTATTTTATTCATACTTTTTTATGAATCGATATATTTAGTTGATGAAGTACTTTTGGCAATTGATCAATGGACATACTAATAGTAAAAATTGAATTGTTTAAAAAGTTTTATTATTGACTTAAAATCCGTAGTTTGTAATGCTAACACACAGTGAATCAAATCAATAATTTATCGTTTTTCGTGCACTAAATTTTTTTTTTATGATCAGGTGGAATACTCTCCTTCATTCTAAGCAAATTCTTTCCCAAAACGTTGATATTCAGAATAAAAAATTAACTTGCGAATTTTAGGGTGTTAAAAAAATTTTTTTTTTTGAAATATTTTTTTTTTATTTGAAACTATGATTTAAATAGTTGAAATATTTTTTCATTCTCGTTATATATGCCTAATCTAACTAAACCTATTTTTCACAGGAATACTGTTATCATTTTTTTCCTGGTTTGCAATCTTCAAATAGTTTTTTCACAATCCACCTCTCACGGAGTTTCCGTTGAAGAATACAATGCGTTAGTAGATTTATACAATTCTACAAACGGTGATAACTGGACAAATAATACCAACTGGCTTACGGACACTTTGGTTAGTGAATGGTTTGGGGTTGTCGTTGATAATGGTCACGTTATAAATATACTTCTTTCTTATAATGGGCTTAACGGCACAATTCCCAATTCAATAAGTGATTTAGCATACCTAAAAAGTTTACATCTTTACAATAATGAGCTAACCGGTGCAATTCCCGATACGATAGGTAACCTTACTAATCTTCAATATCTTTATCTCCAGGGTAATCAACTTACCGGTTCAATTCCAGTCTCAATAGTAAATTTGACTAACCTTGTGAGTTTATCACTTTGCAATAATGAGCTCAGCGGTCCAATCCCCGATTCAATAGGCAACCTTACTAACCTTCTGTTTTTATATCTTCAGAATAATCAACTTAGCGGTTCAATTCCCGGTTCAATATTAAATTTAACCAATCTACAGTATTTATATCTTTCTATCAATCAATTAACCGGAACAATTCCAGCCTCCATAGGAAATTTAGTCAATCTTAGGTATTTGATACTTAATAATAATCAGCTTACAGGCACAATGCCCGAATCACTTGGAAGTCTGATTAACCTTAAGAATCTTTATTTTGATTCAAATCAACTCACCGGTCCAATCCCCGTGTCAATAGGAAATGCAAGCAGTCTACAGTATCTTACCCTGAGCAATAATCAACTTTCAGGCCCAATTCCTGCCTCAATAGGTAACCTGACCGATCTTCTATATTTATATCTTTATAATAATCAACTCACCGGCCCGGTTCCGGAATCAATGGGGAACCTGACCGAACTTTTGAGTCTCTATCTTAATTTTAATCAACTCACAGGTGAAATCCCCGAATCAATGGGAAATCTTACGAACCTTCAGCGTCTCTACCTTTATAGCAATCAACTTACAGGTGAAGTTCCTTCAAGTATTTCATCATTAACTAA
>CAZWGG010000286.1:0-7101 GCA_964633305.1 uncultured Bacteroidales bacterium | reverse complement strand
ATGAGAAAAAAATCTTAAATTCTCATATCGATTATCTCAACTTTTTTATGTTTTTTATCATCAAATACAAATATGGAATCATCCATATCTTTATTAACCACATAGTTTTTTAGTTTTATAGAATAGTCAATTCCGTCTTTACCAACAGATTTTACAGAATATAACAGCGAGTCTTTAACACCAAAAAAAAGTTTAATGCGGGAGTAAGGCTGGTCAAGGTTTTTAGGGTAGAGGTCGATTTCATGCATTTCCATTCCATTACTTGTTGTTTTTTGAACATACCGGTATTTAAAATCGCGGTTATACCAGGTTAAGATTTTTGCCGGGTTATTTAAAAAATCTTCGTCATCCATGTCAGGTTCGGTAATTGTCACCTCTTGAATATCTTCGGCATATGTCCACATGGTTTTTCCATCAAAATAAACAATAGACTCCATAGACTCAAGCCTGTATTTATTTCCTTTTATTTTTATTTGCCCTTCACTTTTTGATTCTGTTTTTTCTTTCCTGTCTTCAATAACTAATTCAAAATCGACCATTATGGTTTTGTAACTTTTGGTTTTTTCGGCTGCGTGATCAAGTATTTTTTTCGCTTCCGGGTCTTGTTGGGCTATTGATTTTGCAAAAAAAACACATAGCATAATGAGTATGGATATTTGTTTCATAAGTTTACACTTTATTTATTATCAAGTGAATACAAATACTGTTCCAAAGAGGTTATCTCAGGGAATAAGACCTGCCTTGGTTTACTACCTTCCGGGGGGCCTACAATTCCTGCAGCTTCTAATTGGTCCATTATTCTGCCCGCACGGTTGTATCCGATAGAAAACTTACGCTGAATGAGCGATGTTGATCCTTGCTGATGCGTAACTACTAACCTGGCTGCATCACTAAATAAATTATCTTTCTTTGAAAGATCAACTTCACCTATCTCTGCTGCACTTTCATCAACATATTCGGGCAGGTAAAACGGAGTAGGGTACCCAGGTTGTTTAAAAATAGAATCAGTGATTTTTTCTATTTCAGGAATATCTATAAATGCACATTGCAAACGTATCATTTCACTTCCCGGGGCAAGAAGCATATCCCCCCTGCCAACTAATTGATTTGCTCCCGGACTGTCAAGAATAGTCCGGGAATCGATCATTGAAGTTACCCGAAAGGCTATCCTTGCAGGAAAATTAGCTTTAATTACACCGGTTAGAATATTAGTAGTTGGTCTTTGTGTAGCAATTACCAGGTGTATACCAATGGCGCGGGCAAGTTGTGCAAGACGCGCCAAAGGTATTTCTACTTCACGTCCGGCAGTCATAATAAGGTCGGCAAACTCATCAATTATTACAACAATATAAGGCATGTAACGGTGTCCTTTTTCAGGATTTAACCGTCGTTTTATAAATTTTTTATTATATTCTTTAATATTTCGTACCTGGGCTTTTTTAAGCAATTCATATCGTTGATCCATCTCGATGGTAAGAGAATTAAGGGTATAGATTACTTTTTGCGTATCAGTTATAATTGCTTCGTCTGTATCGGGTATTTTGGCGAGAAAATGTTTTTCAATTTTTGTATACAAAGTTAATTCAACTTTTTTCGGATCAACAAGTACGAATTTAATCTGTGCAGGATGTTTTCTATACAACAAAGAAGTAATGATAGCGTTTAATCCAACAGATTTCCCTTGTCCTGTAGCCCCTGCAACAAGTAAATGGGGCATTTTTGCAAGATCAAAAACATAGGTTTCATTTGATATTGTTTTTCCAATAGCAATAGCTAAGTCATATTCCGATTCCTGGAATTTTCTTGAACTGAGTATTGAACGCATCGATACAATTTCAGGTGTTTGGTTTGGGACTTCAATGCCAATAGTTCCTTTTCCGGGAATTGGAGCAATAATTCTAATTCCCAATGCTGCAAGATTTAATGCAATATCATCTTCCAGGTTCTTAATTTTTGATATTCTAACCCCCGGTGCCGGTACAATTTCGTAAAGGGTTACAGTTGGCCCAATTGTTGCTTTTATTTTATCTATTTGTATTTTATAATGAGCAAGTGTCTCAACAATTTTGTTTTTATTGTCTATTAACTCTTCATTTGTTACCGTTGAATTTCCTTCGTCATGTTTTTCCAATATATCTAAAGGAGGTAGCTTGTACGACGAAAGTTCAAGTGTGGGATCATAATCTTCCAGTTCAGCATTTAAAAATCCTGCTTCATCAACGTTATTTTCTTTTCTTGGTTCAACAGTTAATTCAACATTTTCATTTGAGACAGCATCTTTTTTTTGATTTATAGGTTCTTCAGTAGTAGCCTCGCGTTGAGGGAATTCAGTCTCAAATACCAGGTCATCTTCTGAATTGTCAGTAATAATTTCTTTTACTGGTACCTTATCCGAATTTTCTCTTCTGCTATTATCTTCGTATCGATTTTTATTATTTGAAGATGATAACATACTTCTTATCCAATCAACAGTGCTTTTATTTGTAAATAGTATATATCCTATTAACACAACTAAAATAAACAGCACTGTTCCGGTTTTACCAATAAGGGCCTCTAACCAAAGGCTAACATATAGTCCATGCCTTCCTCCCAGTCCACTTCCAAGAGCACCATTAAGATTTCCGAATATGAAGCCTAATGTAACGGAAAGCAATATTGTGCCAATGATGATGTTAATAACAATTTTGAATAAATTGGAAATCTTTATGTTTAACAGCTGCAAACCAAGTAATACAAGGATAAAAGGAATACTAAACGATGCTATACCAAAACAACGATTTATTAGAAAATCAGACATATATTCACCAAATTTTCCTGACAAGTTTTCTACTTTTATAGTTGCATTTGAGAATACATGGTCCCATAGAAAACTTTGGTCATTTTTCCATGTAAAAAGATAAGAAATTAGTGCTAACAAGAGAATTGCGGCAAAGCTTGTCATAATTATTCCAATAAAGACTTTAAATCTTTTATCTGTAAAGAACGATTTTTTGATTTCTTTTGAATTTCTTTTTACCTTATTTTTTCTTTTTTTTACTCCCATCCAGTTAATTTAATTTGCTTTAAAATTAATAAGTGTTTTATTTATAACAGAAAAAAAACTTCAATATTATTGAACAATTAAATTATAAGCTTGTCAAATAAATAGAAAAACGCAATACCTTGTAGGTGAAGATAAAGTAACTAGTGGCTCCAAAAAAATGCCAATAACTAAGTTACGTTTGTATTGAATTCAGTCATTTACAAACAGTAAAATTCTGATATTCAATCCTGTGTGCGTGTCGTTCTTGATGTTTTCTTGAAGCCACTTTAAAAATATATGAGTTTTCTAATTGGTACAAATTAGTAGAATACATGTTGAGAAATGACTGTTGAAAAAAGATTTATTCCATTAATTTATTTAAAATTCTTGTCATTTGTTCTTTGGATACCTCAATTGAATTATCGGGGATAATTAGATCGCCTAGGTTATGATTAGTAAGATCCTCAAATTTATTGGCTGTAAATTTCATTTTAACTCCGGACAATTTTAATTGAAATTCAACCAAAACACCATCAATTGTTTTATATGGATTTGTTAAATTGGGAGATGCTAAACGAATATCATTTGTGTAGTATATGACAAAAGTTTCATTTTTTTTAGGAAGGGTAATAATTGCTTTCTTACAATTAAGCCCGGCAATTTTCCTTATTTCATCGGTATGTTTTACTATCATTTCTCCCATGGGTTCAAAACAACAAATTTCATCACCTCTTTTACCATTGAATAGGTAGTTTTTATCCAGAACTTCAAGCAATGTTGTGCTGCGTTTTTTTCTAAAATAAGTAATATTATTTAACTTAAAAACGCCCATAAATCCTTCAATAAGACTTATTGAGTAGTCTTGGTTAAATTCCAGTTTCATTTTCTTAGGAAGTAGGGTGGGAGATATTTGTTTTAAGTTATTTTCTATATATGTAATTTTATATTCAATCTTTCCTTTATCATAAATGCCCTCTAAAGGTTCAGTCTTCTTGCACCCACCAAATAAAAAAAACATAAAAGAGATAATATAAATCAAATCTTTCATCTAGTTTTTCAAAATTTTTAACAAGATACTCGTAAATTATAAAACACTTAAATATTTAATTATTTTTTTGACCAAGTTTTAATTTTTTTAATTCAATACTTTCTTTTGCCAGGTAAACGGGTTATTTATCCTATAAAATTAAATAAAATTTATATTTATACATAATTAACCTGATATATATCATTGTAAAAACCCCGAAAAACTCACTAAATTTGATAATTTAATTTTTGTTACATTACATAAAAATTAATATTTATAGAATTATACAAAATATTTATTCATATTATGGTTAACTTGAAAGGAAAAAATTTTTTAAAGCTCCTGGATTTTACTCCAGTGGAAATAATGTATTTACTTGATTTGTCTACTGATTTAAAAAAGGCTAAGAATACGAATATTGAAAAACAATATTTGAAAGGAAAAAATATCGCATTGATTTTTGAAAAAACTTCAACCAGGACAAGATGTGCTTTTGAAACTGCGGCTTTTGATCAGGGTGCCCATGTTACTTATTTAGGGCCGAGTGGATCACAGATAGGTCATAAAGAATCGATGAAAGATACAGCAAGGGTATTGGGCCGGATGTATGACGGAATTGAATACCGTGGATTCGGACAAGTAATTGTAGAAGAACTTGGCAGGTATGCAGGTGTTCCGGTTTGGAACGGGTTAACCGATGAATTTCATCCTACCCAGGTTTTGGCCGATTTCATGACTATGCTTGAATATTCAGATAAACCTTTGAATAAAATTAAATTTTGTTATTTGGGCGATGCCAGAAACAATATGGGTAATTCATTAATGGTTGGTGCTGTAAAAATGGGGATGGATTTTAGAGCGGCGGCTCCTTCCAAATGTCAGCCAGACGAAAATTTAGTAGAGACATGCAAAGAGATAGCTGATCTTACCGGTGCAAATATATTTATTACCGAAGATGTTGAAAGCGCAATTAAAGGTGTTGACTTTTTATATACTGATGTTTGGGTATCAATGGGTGAACCAGAATCGGTTTGGGATGAAAGAATAAAATTATTAAAACCATACCAGATTAATAAAGAAGTAATTAAACTTACTGGTAATCCTGGAGTGAAATTTTTGCATTGTTTACCGGCATTTCATAACCGAGAAACAAAAATAGGTCGGGAAATTTATAAAAAATTCGGACTTGATGCTATGGAAGTTACAGATGACGTATTTGAATCAGAGGCTTCAATTGTATTTGATGAGGCTGAAAATAGGGTACACACTATAAAGGCTGTTATGGTAGCAACATTGGGGGAATAGTGATTTGTATAGATTGATGATTTCAGGATATAATAAATAATACCGGCCGGATTCACATTAATTATTGCCCGTTTGTAAAGTCTGCATACTTCGTTATGTTAGCCTTAAACAGATTATCCAGATGTATAGGAACTTCCTGTTCAGACGCTGATTAACCATTTTTTTTGATTTTTTTTTAGGCTGAATTCTGAAATTTCAACTTATTTCTGAATTTTTATTAACAAAAATATTTTATAATATAGTTTGTTTAATATTAGACTAATAGTTAAGAACATTATTTCTAAATTATTGTTATATAATACGATATGAATAACTTATCACACAAAATGGTAATTTTTTTCACATGTAAATGGAGCAAAAATTAACTATTTTCTTATCAGAAAATTATTATTTCAAAAAATAAATTATTAACTTGTATATATGTTTTTTCAAAATTACAAACTATGACAATTTATGTTGGCAATATCAATTATTCGCTAGGCGAAGCTGATATTCAAAAGATTTTTGAGGTAATGGGTAAGGTTGAATCCGTCAAACTTGTTCAGGACAAAAAAACCGGAAAATCCAAAGGATATGGATTTATAGAAATGCCTGATAAGAAAGAGGCGATGGAAGCAATAAAAACGTTGGATGGTAAAGAAGTTGGCGGAAGAAATTTAAGGGTTATGAAAGCTCATTCAACTAAGAAAGTAAAAGAAGAAGTTTCGTAATTCTTAGGGTGGATTTCAAGGGTGGTAATTATTTCAAATGTACCCATCTATCGGGTATTTATTTCATTTTATTTCAGTGTAAGGTCCGGATTTCTTCGTATTCCTGAAAATTTTGTGTGGCAATAAAAGTGGGCATCAGGTTAAAGTTCTTGTCATGAAACATGTATGTCCCGCAGCCCAATTGCAAGGCTTTGTCAGATAAAATATTTCTTCTGTGTCCCTCTGAGTTCATCCAGGATTTTAGCAAGGCATCTGCAACAGACAGGTATGTGCGCGGTGGTATCAGCTCTTCCTTGTTGGGATAACTGAATTTTCCCGGCCCTTTGGCCACTACATCCCTGTCCTGTTCATATTCCAATCCAAATGCTGTAGCTATATTCTCTGCCAGATACGGATTGAGTATACCGGCAATCCGCGCTCTGTCATTGGGAGTTCTTTTTTTCCTGTCTCCGGGATTGGTATGGCCGAAAAAATTTCCGTCATACATATCTTTTGAGTGCATTGAGGCTGTCTCTTCCAGCTGTGCTGAATATGCCAGCAAATTTAACCTGTATTGCAGTCGCTGTTCATTTGTCACAAAAAAAATGGCTGCATTCAACCTCGCATAGTCCGGGTGTACAAAATCGATTTGCTGATTAAAGGAAATATCATTCCTGAAATGATCAACTGTGAGTCTGGTATAATAATCATCATTGCTTTTTTGCTGGGCATTCTCAGATACACAGATGGTCAGGAGAATGTTTATCAATGCAAATCCTTTCATGGTAAAAAAACAATCAAAGCATCATATTTGTTCTTTGAGATACCGAAACCCGGCAACCTTCAGAAGACATTGCTCCAGATCTCTTTAATGAAATAAATGGCAATAATGGTGGATGCAACGAGTTTCATCATGGTGCCGGCCAGAAATCCTATGAAAGATCCAAATGCAGCCCGCAATGCTTTTTCAGAATTTTTTCCTTCAATTTTTTCACCCACATATGCACCAAGAAACGGTCCTCCCAGGATGGTAAATATCCCGAATGGGCCAAAAGCCG
>CAZWGG010000285.1:0-7104 GCA_964633305.1 uncultured Bacteroidales bacterium | reverse complement strand
AATAGACAGGTTAAGATTATCAACAGCTGTAAATTCCCCGTATTTTTTTGTCAGGCCGCTAATCTCTATGACCTTTGCATTCATGGTTTACCTCCTTCCGTATTTGCGGAAAAGATAGTATATACTTCCTATAACAGCAATGATTATAAGTATCCCTAACCATCCCCATAGCATGGGTGTTTTAACGGAAACCCTGAAAGCGATCTTGGAAGATGCCTCCGGTGTTTCAGCATTGATAGTAGTTACATAATCTCCCGGAATAGCTTTATTTGAAGCTTTAATTATTGCATAAACACTTGCATGTTGTCCTGCTTCAAGCCTGTTAACATTGTCAGGGTCGAATGTTACTTCCCAATTTTTTGGTTTTGAAGCGCTAAGTTTTATATCCTTAAGTTCAGCTGAACCTATATTACTTACAAGAAGTTCAACACGTTTATATTTGCCGGCAGTAATATTTGTGCTTTGCAAACCGGTTGGTGTGTTTAAACTTATATCGTATGTGCCGGTTATAACTACTTCAAGCTCCAACTTGGCCGATGTTGTACTTGTAATGGCAGCAACAGGAATTTTATATGTGCCTGCTTTAACATTATGAGGGGGTTTTATTTCAATCGAAATATTTTTGTTTGCGTTTGCATCAATTTCAACTGAGGTTGCCTGTTTAAAATTAGGCTTAAATGTTACCTGCCAACCTCGGGGAGCATTAGACCTGAGTGAGTACAATTGTTTGTTTCCCGATCGGTTCTTCAATTCAGCCTTAAATGAAAAAGTAGATTTACCATGACCTTCCATATTTGCCTGATCCGAAGTAAATTCTGTCTTTAAAGTTCCTTGTTCGGAAATATTTACTATCAATGGTAAGGTGTAGTAATTTCTTGCTACAACACGAAATTGATAATTTCCTTTATTGACTTTATAGGGTATTTCAATTTTAAGAGATAATGTTTTTTTCTCTCGGGAAAGTATAGAAAGTTGTTTAATATTCCATCCTCCTGATTTTAATTCATAATGCCAGCTTTTTGGAAGACCGGACAAATAAACGTCAACATTTTTCGTTACATCACCTTTATTATATACATCAATGGTATAATCAACGGATTCTCCCGGCGGAACAGAAATTTTCGTGTAGGGAGTATACAAAGAAATACCATCAGCTGCTGAAACCGAATGATTATTTAGTGAAATCAATCCTAGTAATAGGAATAAAACCGGAAAAAAGAATTTCATACGACTTGACATAAAAAAATCCTCCTTAAATTTTAAAATGAATTCAGAATACAAGTACAAATTTATAATGTGAATTAAAAAAATAAAATAGGCTTACTTATTCAAAAGTTCATTTAAGACGAGTTAGCATAATGAATCTTGCTAATTTTGAATATTTTAAGAGTAATTGTTAAAATATCTAAAAAAATCTTAAAAAAATTAAAATGCCAGAACAGCAGAAATTATTTCATTTTTTTGCGTAAGCTAACCTGTTAATACTTATACTTTTGCCTGTATTCATTGGCTTCACGTATCATTTTACCAAACCTTTTTCCCATACGCTTCTTGTCTTCGATTTTTATTTCAAAATGTTTTTGTTCTTTCAGCAATTTAAGGTAACTCTCGTATACTTTTGGCTCTAGAGTTCCTTCAGTATAAGATTCTAAAACAGCACAACCATCTTCTTCGATATGCTGACAATCTGAGTACCTGCAGTTTTTTGCCAATTTATCTATTAATGGAAAAAGTGCATTGGTTTCCTGTCCCTTGTCAAAGGCAATACCAAACTCTTTCATGCCCGGAGTATCAATAATTAAACTGCCATTGGGCAATTGAAATAGGTCTCTTGATGTAGTTATATGTTTTCCTTTTCCTGTTGAAACACTAAGATATCCGGTTTCACGTTTTGAATTATCCATTAGGGAATTTAGTAATGAACTTTTACCAACACCCGAAGAGCCAATAAGTATGTAAGTTTTATTTGCTTTAAAAACAGAATTATTTAATTCGGCAACACCCTTATTATTGTAAGCACTGCAAAAATAAACCGGGTATTCTCTTCCTAATTTCTCCACCTCTTGCCTGTATGAATCGGTATTATCGACCAAATCTTCTTTATTTAGTATAATAATGGGTTTAATTTTGCAGGCTATAATTTGTACTATGTATCTTTCCAGTCTCATCACATTAAAATTCTGATCTAATCCCTGCACGATAAGAGCAAAATCAATATTTGCTGCTAAAACTTGTTTTTCGGTTTTAGTCCCTGGATTTTTTCTTGATAATTCATTTATTCGGGTCAATACTTCAATAATATACCCAATTGTTTCGTACCTGGTAAAAAACACCCAATCACCTACTTTAGGTAATTCTTCCGATTCTCTGCCATAAAGAAGTTTTCCTGAAAGTTCAGCCTCTATTTCGCCTTTATTGGTAATTAAAATGTGTTTAAAACCTTTAATTGATATTACTCTTCCGATTTCGAAATCATTTTTTTCAAATTTAGCGTGAGCGATATTTTGATAATTGTTCCAGCCGTAATTTTCTAATGTGTTCATTTTAATACAAAATTTTATTTGGACACATTGGTAAAATAAAATTAGGTATTACCAATGCAATTGTCCTGTTATATATATTCAAAAAACTAATAAAAATCAGATTATTAGCAGACGTGAAAAGTTTTTATTTACTTACAATTGTCTGCAATTAAGCCACAATTATACCGGATGGGACAAGATATGTAATAGAAGTTATTTTCATACGCTTGTAAAATTAATAAAATTTATCCTATTTATATTTTTTATTACATAAAAATAACTGCATTGGTTTTATTATACCGTTCGAGATTTTGTATCTAAATATCAATTTATATAGGTATACAGAGCCAATGGCCCGATGCCGTAAGCAGACAGCTTACATTTTTCGAAGCCGTAAGGCATTGGATATAACCGAAACCGAACTAAAGCTCATTGCTGCTGCCGCAATAATTGGGCTAAGTAAAATGCCAAATAAGGGAAAGAGTATACCTGCGGCAACAGGAACACCTAACGAGTTATATACAAAAGCAAAAAACAGGTTTTGCCTTATGTTTTGCATTACTTTAGCACTTAAATCCCTTGCCCGGACAATACCATTCAAGTCGCCTATCACCAGGGTTATTTCAGCGCTTTGCATGGCTATATCTGTACCTGTTCCCATTGCAATTCCTACATTGGCCTGTTCAAGGGCAGGAGCATCGTTAATACCGTCACCGGCCATGGCCACTACATGGCCATTTTCCTGTAATTCTTTAACTTTTTTATATTTATCATCAGGAAGGCAGTCGGCCAGGTATCCGTCAAGATTTAATTCATCGGCTACTGCTTTGGCTGTAAATTCGTTATCTCCTGTAAGCATATATACTTTGATACCCATTTTTTGTAAATCTTTAATTGCCTTGGCTGAAGTTGTCTTAATAGTGTCGGCAACGCTTACAATCCCTTCAACCTTGTTCCCAACCAGTAAATACATTACGGTTTGTCCTGTTAATTGCCATTCTTTTACCTGTTTTTCCTGTTCTTTTTCAAGATTTGCCTTAAAATCATCCATCAACCGGTTGTTTCCTAATCCAATTTGTTTTCCATTGTAAATACCTATTACTCCCTTACCTGTAACCGATTCAAAATTTTCAACTTTTTTCAGCTTTATTCCTTTTTCTTTGGCCCCTTTAACAATTGCTTCGGCAACCGGGTGTTCACTATAAGTATCAACAGAAGCAGCCATGCAAATTATTTCATCATTTGATAATTTTCCGAACGCAGTATATGACTTCAAAGCAGGTTTACCCTCTGTAATTGTACCTGTTTTATCAATAATTAGTGTATTAACCTTATTCATTTCTTCTATGGCACGGGCATCTTTCACCAGTACACCCAACTGGGCACCCCTTCCGGTACCTACCATGATAGACATGGGTGTTGCCAATCCTAATGCACAGGGGCAGGCAATAATTAAAACAGATAAAGCATTTACAAAGGCATATACATACGCTGGTTCAGGTCCCCAAATTGCCCATATAGTAAAAGTTACCAGGGCAACACCAATTACTATCTGTACAAAATATTTTGCTACCACATCAGCCAGCTTCTGTATTGGAGCGCGTGAACGACCGGCTTCATTAACCATTTCAATAATTTGAGAAAGCAGCGTATCGGAGCCAACTTTTTCAGCCTTCATTTCAAATGAAGTTTTGCCATTAATGGTTCCCCCGGTCACCTTATCGCTTTTCGACTTATCACAGGGAATAGGTTCACCGGTTATCATGCTTTCATCAATAACAGCAGTACCATCTGTGATGATTCCATCTACAGGGATCTTTTCACCGGGTTTTACCCTTAATATATCATCCACCTGAACTTCTTCGAGAGGTATTTCTTCCTCCTGTCCGTTTCTGATAACTCTTGCCACAGGAGGTACAAGCCCCAGAAGGGCTTTAATGGCCGAATTTGTTTTGCTGTGAGCCTTTAATTCAAGCACCTGGCCGAGTAGCACCAGGGTCAATATTATTGCTGCGGCTTCGAAGTACAGATGTACATTACCCTGCGTATCTTTGAACTGTGCAGGAAACACACCAGGTATTAAAAGGGCAAAAACACTGAATAAATATGCAGATACTACACCAATAGAGATTAATGTCCACATGTTGGGTGCCCACCGGCGGATGGAACTCCACCCTCTCTTAAAAAAATCCCTACTTGAATAAAGAACCACGGGTGTAGCCAATACAAATTCTATCCATCCCCATATTTTTTTTGATGTAATAGTATCAAGATGAAGAAATGAAAAAAATTCAGACATAGATATAATGAATACTGGGATACTCAGCGCCAGTGCAATCCAGAATTTTTTTGTCATTTTTTTGTAGGCTTTTTCTTCTTCACTTGCTTCTTCCCCTTTTTCAGGTACCAGGTTCATTCCACACTTCGGACAGGCTCCCGCTTTATTTTGTTTTATTTCAGGATGCATAGGGCATCTATAAACAGTTCCCGTACTACTTGTGCCTTCTTCTTTTTTTAGATGCATGCCGCATACAGGGCAATCACCGGGTTTGTCATACGTTTTATCTTCCTCGCACCGCATAGGGCAATAATATTTGCCTTTTCCTTGTACATGGATTTCATACGAGTGTTTATGAGGGTGATGTTCACTATGTTTGCCATCTTCTCCAGAAACCAGGTGCATGTTACATACAGGGCAATTTCCAGGTTCATCATAGGTTTTGTCCCCTTCGCATTTCATTGGGCATTGATATATATCTTTATGTTGGTGATTGCCATTATTGTGGCAGCATTTGTCATCTTGATGGCTGTTTCTATTATTACAGCATGAACTCATTTTAATCCTTTCTTTGTTTATAATTCTAAGATATAACGGCTATATGCTCATAATTTTTTTGATTGCTAAGTCATATATTTTATTTCAAAATTACAATATATTGATAGTCTCATTTTTACATAATTTCGGATTTTATTTATATAATTCTTTGAATGATGATTTTTCAATATATGCCTTTGTTTTTTCAATGGATTGGAATGAACAAGCATGAGTTCCGGTTTCATTGTATTTACAATAAAAAGATATAAGGGTCTTTTTATAAATTATTTTTTGTATTTTTGTATAACAATCAAAACGAAAACTTGTTAATTATATGTTAGCGAGAAGTACCGAATATGCCATAAGGGCTTTGGTATATATTCAATTGCAAAACTGGAAAGAGAAAAGACCTGGCGTAATAGAAATTGCAAAAGAAATAGAAGCTCCGGAAGCTTATTCTGCTAAAATATTACAAGTGCTCACTAAACATCAACTTGTAAGTTCTATGAAAGGCCGGGGAGGGGGGTTCTTTTTTCATAATGATCAAACAAGCCTTACACTTTTCAAGGTTATTCTTACTGTGGAAGGTGAAGCTTGTTTTACAAAATGTGGTTTTGGCCTTAAAAACTGCCATGACATAAATCCTTGCCCATTACATGACAGGTATAAAAGTATACGTGAAGGATTTCTTAAAATAGCTAAAACTGAGACTATACAAACTATATCACAAAAAATTGCAGAAGGAAAAGCTTATTTAAAATCAGCATTTATAAATGAATAATAATGCACGCATGAAAATAATAGATGAGATAAACAAACTAAGAAAAAAGAAGAATGCTGTTATTCTGGCCCACTATTACCAGAAACCGGAAATTCAGGATATAGCCGATTTTATTGGTGATAGTCTCGATTTGTCAAGAAAATCAGCCGGGACTAAAGCTGATATTATCGTTTTTGCCGGTGTAAATTTTATGGCTGAAACAGCAAAGATTTTATCGCCCCAAAAAAAGGTCTTGTTGCCTGATTTAAAGGCGAGTTGCTCTCTTGCAGAGTCTTGTCCTACAGATGAATTCAAGACATTTCGTGATAGATACCCCGATCATATTGTTGTTACTTATGTAAATGCTACAGCTGAGATAAAAGCATTAACAGATATTACCTGTACATCAACAAATGCCGTTAAGATAATAGAAAGCATACCCAAACATCGAAAAATAATTTTTGCTCCTGACAGAAACCTGGGAAATTATCTTAACAGTTTAACAGGCAGGGAAATGGTAATATGGGACGGGGCTTGCCATGTACATGAGGAGTTTTCATTAGAAAGGATACTTGAAATAAAAGATAAGTATCCAAATGCAAAGTTAATTGCTCATCCCGAATGCCAGAAACCTGTTCGAATAGCTGCAGATTTTATTGGCTCTACATCAGCGCTGTTAAATTTTACCGATAAAGATAACAGCAGGGAATATATAGTAGCTACCGAATCCGGAATTTTACACCAAATGAAAAAAAGAAACCCTGGTAAATTATTTATCCCTGCACCGCCAATAGATTCAACTTGTGGATGTAATGATTGCAAATACATGAAAATGCACGATTTAGAGAAAATTTATTTTAGCCTGAAGAATGAGAAATTTGAAATAAATGTAAAGCCGGAAATTTTAGAAAAGGCAAAAAAGCCAATTATTAAAATGCTTGAATTATCAAACTAACAACAATAGATATTTTAACACTAAATAGTCTTTGCAAGAAAACGCCAAATAC
>CAZWGG010000284.1:0-7113 GCA_964633305.1 uncultured Bacteroidales bacterium | reverse complement strand
CAACTATTAAAAGATTTATCGAATTTTTTAATAATATTATTGATTCTATCATATCAAATCCAAACATATTGATTTCAGATATAAATATTCTTGATAGCACTGAAAAGCACAAAATCCTTTATACATTCAACCAGCAAACCAAAAATCAATACCCTGAAATCACTTTATCAGATTTAATTACTCATAAACTGAATAAATTTCCATATAGTAATGCCATTACTCATAACAATGAAAAAATATCATATAGCGAATTACAGGTTAAAACAAATCAGCTTGCAAATTATTTGAGGTCAATTGGTATTGGAAGAAACAAGATTATTGGTGTTTTATGCGATAGATCAATTAATATGATAATTGGTGTATACTCAATACTCAAATCTGGAGGAAGCTACTTACCATTAACACATAATTTACCTGAAAATAGAATTAGCTATATTTTAAGCAATGCAGATGTAAATTTTGTTATTACAGACAAGAAAATTAAAAATAATCTTACTGATAAAATAAAATTTATAAATATATACGAATTTGATTACAATCAATTTAGTCAACATAATTTAGAAATAGTCAATAAGCTAAGTGATATAGCTTATGTTATTTATACATCAGGATCTACAGGTTTACCAAAAGGTGTTGCTATTGAGCACCAATCAATTACAAGCAGATTATTAACATTACAACGACGTTATCCTGTTAATGAAAAGGATTCTTTTTTGTTTAAAGCACCATTTATATTTGATGTATCAGTTGCTGAAATATTTAGTTTTTTCTTTAATGGGGGCAGACTTGTTATTTTAGATGAAAACAAAGAAAAAAGTATTGATGATCTAATCGAAGTTATTGATCAATATTCAATTACACATGTTAATTTTGTGCCATCCTTATTAAATTCATTTTTAGATACATTATCTTTTAATAATAATGCGTATAAGATAAGTCCACTGAAATACATACTTAGTGCAGGAGAAGTTTTATCTTTTGATATTGTAAGTAAATATTTCAAATTAAATTTGGATTGTAAATTGGAAAATCTTTATGGTCCAACCGAAGCCACAATATATACCACTTATTTTAGTGTTAATCATGAAAATTGTAAAGGTAATCCAGTTCCAATTGGTAGGCCTATTGAAAATGTTGAAGTCTATATCCTGAATATGGATAATAATTTACAACCTATTGGTATACCTGGAGAAATAGGGATTTCTGGTATTGGATTAGCAAACGAATATTTAAATAGTCCTGATTTAACAAATAAGATGTTTATTAATATCAAAGTTGAAGAAGAAAAGAAAAGAATTTATAAATCTGGTGATTTAGGTTATTATAATTCTAATGGAGACATAATTTTTCTGGGAAGAAAAGATAACCAAATTAAAATTAGGGGATATAGAGTTGAAATTGAAGAAATCGAAAATACAATAAAACTTTTCCCTGGTGTTAAGAATGTGGCTGTAATACCAAATTTTAGTAATGATTATGATATCCGTTTAATTGCCTTTTATGAATCTGAGCAAGAAATTTCTACTTTTAATTTACGAGGATTTTTAAGGCAACATTTGCCATCGTATATGATACCTTCATATTTTAAACGGAAAGATATAAATCTTAGTATAAATGGCAAAATAGACAGAAAGAAGCTTGGAGAGAATTTAATAATTGATAATAAAAGCGATGTAAGTTTACCACAAAGCAATACAGAAAAACAAGTTGCTACAATTTGGAACGAAGCATTACACTTGGAGGAGATCGGGTTAGATCATAATTTTTTTGATTTAGGTGGTAATTCATTAAATTTAGTTCAAGTTAGGTTTAAAATAAAAGAAATATTTACTGTTAATCTTAGCTACAATGATTTTACAAATCTGACATTAAGACAATTTGCAAAAAAAATAGATGATGAAATTTAAATTTAATTATTTTCTTTATAATTATTATTATAAGATATTTGTAAAGAATTTTATAAAGAAGATTAACTACAACCTATTGGCATTAAGTAGCCTTATTATTGGTTTTTCTTGCTTAATGCTACTAACGATCTATATCATTGATGAGTTATCATATGATAGATATAATAAAAACCATAACAATATTTACCGAATAATTGAATTTTGGGATGTAAATGACTTTGTTGAGAGATCAGCAAGTTGTCCATTTCCACTTGCTCCAACATTCCAAAGTGAATATCCTGATTTCGTAAAAAATGCAGTTCGTATTTTTAATAATTGGGGTAACACTTATTTAATTGAACACGAAGATAAAAAATTCAATGAAAACAAATTTGTTTTTGTAGATTCCAGTATATTCTCAGTCTTTTCATTTGAATTTCTTGAAGGCGATTCCAAAAAAGCTCTGAATAATCCCAATAAACTTGTAATAACAGAAAGTATTGCTAAAAAATATTTTGGTAAATCTAAGGGTATAATAGGTAAAATTCTTACACTTAATGATAAAACTCCCCTAGAAATATCAGGGGTTGTTAAGGATTTACCATCTTCTTCGCATTTTCATTTTAATTTCTTTTGTACAATGTTATCTGTACCAATTTCAAAAACCATGCAAAATTCAGATTGGTCGTATAATCCTTGCTGGACATACATATTGATAGAGGAAAATACTTCCGCAACTGAAATTAAAAGAAAATTACATAAATTGAAGGAGAAATATATTCCCGAAAAACATCGAAAAGAAATAACATTTGATATTCAACTATTAACTGATATACACTTAAAATCTGAATTAGATTATGAGATTGAGCATAACTCTAAAATGTCAATTTTATATATATTGTTTTCATTATCATTTATTATTTTAATCATCTCATTATTAAATTATTCAAATATATTTTCAACTACTATAAACTCGCGTAATAAGGAATTTAGTATTAATAAGGTTCTGGGAAGCAATAAAATGAATATTCATTTTCAATTATTCTTTGAATCTACTATATATATATTATTGTCATTATTAATTGCTCTAATAATATCAGGATTCCTACTTCACTTTTATAATGCTTTATTAAATAGAGCATTTTCATTAAATGAAATTTTTAATGTTCCATTAATTATTTATGTACTATTGGGTGGTATAATTATTTCAGGATTAACTTCTTTTCTGCCTACAATTAATAAAACATCAAATTATTTCCTTGTTCAAGAAAAGAATATAACAAATAAATTCATCAATAAAAATCTATTTTTAATATTTCAATATATTTTTACTATCATATCAATGATATTATCACTTTTTGTAACTAATCAATCAAAGTTTTTAATCAATAAAGATATTGGATTTAATAGAGACAATATACTCATTATTAATTTGCAGAATACTGGTCTTAATGAGAATTTTGATGCTTTTAAGGAGGAATTAATCCTATATCCAAGAATTGTCAATGTAACTGCAACGGAATTTTTACCTGGAATTGAATATCAAAAACTTACGTTTCATGCAGAAAACTTAGGATTAAAAAACAATAAAATTGGAGCAGCTTTTTCAAGAATAGATTATGATTTTATTGATGTTTTTGGATTTAAATTGTTAGAAGGAAGAGCCTGCAGTAAAGAGTTTCCATCAGACAGAAACGGTGTAGTTATTATAAACGAATCTTTTCAGGAAATGTTGAATAAGGAAAATGTTATTAATACTATTAAACTCAAGAATTATTTCGCTGATGGAACTTTAATAGGTGTTGTTAAGGATTTTAACTATGCTCCCCTTAATACTTCTTTAGGACCCTTTGCATTCATTTTTCCAAGAAAAAATAACATTGTAAATAATTATATTGCCATAAAAATACTGCCCGATGATCAACATTCAACATTACAATTCATTAGAAATATTTGGGTAAAACATAGTACAGCTCCTCTAAACTACAATTTTTTAAATGATAGATTAAAAATAGTTTATCACAACGAAAAAAGATTAAGCAAGGTTTTTCAGATATTCAGTGTAATCTGTGTATTGATTTCATTATTAGGCATATACGGAATAATTCTTTTTGCTACAAATGAAAAAATAAAAGATATAACAATAAGAAAAGTTTTAGGATCTCCCAAGTTAAATATAATTAGGCTTTTCCTAAAAGATTTTATAACATCAATTATAATTGCATCTATCATTTCAATATTCATATCTTATTATTTAATAAACTCATGGTTAGAGAATTACATATATAAAATTAGACTAGATGTTATATATTTTATAATTCCAGTTGCCATAATCTTTATTACAACTTTAATTGTTGTGTCATTTAATGTACTCAAAACATTTAACAAGAACTTAATAACCAACTTGGTGAGTGAATAGTTGAATGGAATTTTTTAATACTTCGAAAAGAAAAATCAATTGTATTTATAATCAACCAATTGATTCTAACATTAATAATCAATGTTTACTAATGCTAATGCCAATTGGACAGGAATATATTAGATGTTACAGGATGTTTTATATTTTAAGTAGACAACTTGCGAATATTGGATACCATGTTATTAGGTTTAATTACTCGGGTCAAAATGATTCACAAACAGTAGATTTTCATGAAATTTCTACCATTGACGATTGGTTAGAGGACATTCTGGATGTGGTTCATGAATTAAGAGTAGCATTCAACATAGATGAAATAAGTGTAATTGGAATGAGATTAGGAGCATCATTTGCATTAATTCTGGATTCAAAAATTACTTATAAAAAAATGATACTTTGTAGCCCTATTCTGAATGGTAATAAATACATTGATGAAATAACTTGCGACTACAAAAATTGGCTTAATGGATCATTTACAGTATCAAAGAATCATAAAGGATATGCAGATATTTTTGGTTTTCTATATTCAGAAAGCTTAATTAAAAACATTAGAGAGTTATTTATTAACTTCCCTAAAGTAATAAATGCTGAAGAAGTATTAATACTAGATAGTGCAATAAATAGTGAATTTTCAAAACAAAGGACAAAAGCTAATAAACTAATTGAATTACAAAAGCTATATAATGATAAATTCTGGATTAAATCTTTGGAAGATAAAGAAAAAAAAATTATACCAATTGAAGATATCAATACAATTATTAATTGGATTAATAAAAAATGATAGAAAATATTTGTCTTAGTTTTAATGAGAATGAATCATTAATTGGTGTTATTTCAGAATCATCCAATAAAGTTAGAAGAAGTGATCTATGCTTAATAATGCTTAATGCAGGGACTATTCATAGAGCAGGACCTAATAATATGTATGTAAAATTATCTCAGAATCGTTCGATAATGGGGATTATTACTGTTAGATGTGATTTGCCAGGAATTGGTGATAGCGATTATTTAAAAGATATATATGACAATTCTTATTTAAGTGAAATTAAAAAAATAGCAGATTACATTTACAATAAAAAAAAAGCAAAAAAAATATATATTTTAGGATTTTGCACTAGTGCCTATTATGCACTGAAGTATGCTAATATTGACAATAGAATTAAAGGACTCATTTTAGTTAATGGCACTTATTTTCCTCAAAATGAATATGAAGAATTATTGATGTTAGCTTCAAAAAGGATAAAGCTAAGGTATTATAAGCAAAAAATTTTTAGTATAAGTAAATGGCATGTATTAATCAATGGAAAATTAAATCTGAAACAAAAGATAAATAATATTATACTTAGAGAACCAAGTGATAGTACAAATAAAACCAGTAAAATTCAACTATCAAATGATTTAATAAATCATGAGAAAGTGATAGAAAATGTATTGAATAACAAATTGTTGAGAGTAATAATGTATTATTCTCAGGGCAGTATAACATATGATCATTTATATTATTCTTTTAATGATTTGATAAAAAAAAAGCTTCACCAAAACAATTTTTCTTTCAAGTTTTTTAAAAGAATTGATCACTCTTTCACTCCATGTTGGGCTCAATATTTATTAATTAAAGAAATTTCAAATTGGATTTCTAAGTAAATAATAAGAAATATGAATGTTTAAAAACAATAAAATGATAAAAACAGAAAATTTTTTCAAAGTTTTACTACCGATGAGAAGAAACAATAGCATTAAACAGCTTAAATATACACATTAAAGAAAGTGAATTCACAGCAGTTATGGGACCCTCAGGCAGTCGAAAATCTACTCTGCTAAATTTTTATGGGTTTTTGGATAAGTCCTCCAATGGGCTATATTAACTTGACGAGGTAGGAGTATCCAAATTCAAGGAAAACCAGCCTACCAAGATTAAGAAAAGGAAATATAGATTTTGCATTCCAAAAGTCTATTAATTTGTTAGATTAACTGTCGATATTCGAAAATGTAGAGTTACCCAATTTTTACATAATTGTTGCTTAAAAAGATTGAAAGAAAAAAGTGATAGATATTTTGGAAAGGATGGATATTACCCTGTGGGTGAAACATTTTCTAAGGCAATTATCCGAGGGAATTCTACAGCATATGGCTGTAACCAGAGCTGTAGTTATTTTTATAGAATATAAAACGAAAATCAAATAGTAATATTTTTTTCAAAAGAATTGAATTCAATTCTATGAAATATAGATTGTTGTTGATTCTATTTGTCAATTCTTTTTTTGTCATGATTAGTGCAGACCTATTATATGTTAAATATAACTATTACTACCCCAACAACTTTTTATTCATCTCATCCATTGCTTCGTTCTCAAAACTGTCAAGGTAAATTTGTGTTACTTCCTCGTTTGCATGGCCAAGCCCTTCGCTAATAAGTGATGTTGAAATACCTTTGTGTTTTAAAATTGTAGCCCAACTATGCCGGGCAACATAGGTACTAAATTTAAAATCAGTAGCTAATCCAATTTTCCCTCCTACTTTCTTTAAGTCTTTATTAATTTTTTTAAGGGCAGTTTTTTGTCGTGTTGTTTTTTGAATCTCTGTTTTATGCGTTGCATTAAAAATTGGAAAAACAAAATCGAGATCATTTGGAAATTGAGAAAAATAGGTGAGTATATCTTTTACCGGGGGTAATATTTTAATGCTGAAATTCTTTCCGGTCTTTTTTCGACAATAATGAATACGTTCATCATAAATATCAGACCATTTCAAATAAGCGTAAGCGAACACTCATGCCCGTATTGCTAATGTCTGATTGACAGCTTAATTTTG
>CAZWGG010000283.1:4358-7116 GCA_964633305.1 uncultured Bacteroidales bacterium | reverse complement strand
CTATACTATGTGATGTTGGAAAATTATTAGAATATGAACTTGATGAAAATGGAAATGCAATACAAGGAAAGTATGGACAATACCTGAGGCACCCTTTTTCCGGAGTTTCACTTGCAGAAGAGTGTGGGGTTCCGGCTGAAGTCTGCCATATTATTGCTGCACATGCAAGTGAAGGTGATTTGGTAAAACGTTCAACAGAAGCTTATATCGTTCACCATGCCGATTTTATGACATTTTTACCGTTTAAAAACAGATTAAAATAGTTTTTATTAAATAAATTCTTAAGATGACCCTTATTGAAAAAATTATTGCCAAGCATGCACACAAAATATCTGTATCACCCGGAGAGATCGTAGATATTGATATTGATGTCAGGCTGGCACGTGATTTTGGTGGGGCTAATGTGGTAAAGAACCTGGAGGATAATAATCTTTCAGTTGCCGATTATTCGAAAACTTATTTTACATTTGATTGTAATCCAACCGGATCTGACCAGAAATATGCTGCGAACCAACAGGTTTGCCGCCTGTTTGCCCGTGTACATAATATTCATGTATATGATATTAACTCGGGTATTGGTACCCATCTGGCTATAGACCAAGGGTTAATAACTCCGGATGGTACACTTGTTTCAACCGACTCTCATGCTAATATAGTTGGGGCCATTGGAAGCTTTGGACAAGGAATGGGAGACCGTGATATTGCGTCTGTATGGGCAAACGGAAAAGTATGGTTCAGAGTTCCGGAATCCGTAAAAATTATTTTTAATGGTAAACGACTAGAACAACTATCTGCTAAAGATATTGCCCTGAACCTGCTAAAGATATTTGGGACCAATGATTTGCTTGGATATACAGTTGAGCTTTACGGAGAAGAAATTGAAAAGTTATCATTAAGTGAGCGAATAACCATTGCCTCTATGGCCACTGAAATGGGTGCTACAGCAATTTTAATTCCCCCTTCGAAAGAGATAATTGATTATTGTAAGGCCAGGTCGGGGAAAAAAGTCGAACCGGTGTATGCAGAACCTGATGCAATATACACTTCAGTTTATGAACTGGATATGACTGAATTTACCCCTCTTGTGTCAAGGCCCGGAGAACCCCGGGATGCAGTTGATGTAAACGAAGTAAAGGGAATAAAAATCGATTCGGTATTTATTGGAAGTTGTACCAATGGCAGGGTAGAAGACATGGAAGTCGTGGCCAATTTACTGAAAGGAAAAAGAATAGCACCGGGGATAATATTGAAAATTGTTCCTTCAACCGATGAAGTGTGGAATACCTGTCTTGAGAAAGGATGGTTAAAAATATTTAAAGAAGCAGGGGCTTTGGTTGGCAATGCCGGATGTGCCGGATGTGCATCAGGACAAATCGGTCAAAATGGGCCGGGTGAAGTAACGGTAAGCACAGGAAACCGCAATTTTACCGGTAAACAAGGTAAAGGTGATGTTTATCTTGCGTCACCTGAAATAGCTATCGCATCTGCTATGGCCGGGTATATTACAACGCCTGATGATATTCCGGAAAAGCCAATGGTATTTAAAAAATCAAAACAAAAAAAACAAAAACCACGATTGAATAAAATAAATAAAAAATATACGGATAAACCCATTACCCTGGAAGGAAAGATATGGATAATTGACAAAGATAACATTGATACGGATATGATTTATCATAATCAACACCTTTCGGTAACTAAAATTGAAGAAATGGGGCAATATACCTTTGGTAACCTGATTGGGTGGGAAGACTATGCACAAAAAAGCGAACCGGGAGATATTATTATTGTTGGTAAGAATTTTGGTTCCGGAAGTTCACGCCAGCAGGCAGTAGACTGTTTTATTTCATTAGGTAACAAGGCAATAATAGCCCAATCATTTGGAGCTATTTATGAGCGAAATGCCATTAATGCAGGTTTCCCGATTTTGACCTATCAGTCAATAGAAAACCTGGAATTGAAAAATAGAGATTTGGTTCAGGTTAATTTAACTGATGGGGTGATCAAAAATATGAGGAATGGAAAATCGTCCCAAATCAGTAAATTCTCTGAGGTACAAATGGAAATTTATAAAAAAGGAGGGATATTATCATAAATTATGGCTAAACAAACATTTGCAGAAAAAATATTAGGAGCGGATGCCGGAAGTATTGTTTTTAAAAAGCCGGATATTGTGCTGTCACACGATAATACATCGAGTATTGAGAAGATATTTAAAAAGATGGGAGGAACCAGGGTAAATGATCCAGATCAGCTATTGATTGTTTTAGACCATAATGCCCCGCCAACCAATAGCAATCTTGCAAATAGTTACCAGCAAATTCGTGATTTTGTTAATGAGCAGGAGATTACACATTTTCATGATGTAGGCGAAGGGATTTGTCATCAATTAATGACAAAATATGCCAAACCTGGAATGTTAATCGTTGGAAGTGACAGCCATACCTGCACTGCCGGTGCTTTTAACACATTTGCTGTTGGTATTGACCGTACTGAAACAGCCGGGTTATGGAAAAAAGGTGATTGCTGGTTTCGTGTTCCCGAATCGATAAAAATTGTTCTTCATGGAAAATTGGGTGAAGGTGTTTATGCAAAAGACCTGGCTTTATATATTATTGGAATGATAGGAGCAAGTGGAGCCGACTATAAGTCGATAGAATATCACGGTGATGGCGTATCTTCCCTGAGTATTGCCGACCGTATGGTTATTGCCAACCTGGCTTCGGAAATGGGGGCAAAGAATGCTGTTTTTCCGGCT
>CAZWGG010000283.1:4020-4348 GCA_964633305.1 uncultured Bacteroidales bacterium | reverse complement strand
GCAGATGAAGATGCAGTTTATTCAGGAGTAATAGAAATTGACTTGGATGAATTGGCGCCGGTAGTGGCTTGTCCTCACCAGGTTGAACATGTAAAAAGTGTTGCTGAAGTTGCCGGAACTAAAATAGACCAGGCGTTGATAGGGACATGTACCAATGGACGGATAGAAGATTTGCGTATTGCTGCATCTATTCTTAAAGATAAAAAAATTCCTAAAGGTTTCCAGCTATTAATTACCCCGGCTTCGCGTGAAATTTACCTTCGGGCTATAGAAGAAGGATTGGTTGAGATATTCTTAAAAGCAGGAGCCAATTTGCTTTCACCTTCAT
>CAZWGG010000283.1:0-4010 GCA_964633305.1 uncultured Bacteroidales bacterium | reverse complement strand
TTGGGCACCGGCCAGGGTATTCCTGCCGACGGCATTTCTGTTATATCAACGGCAAACAGGAACTTTTTAGGACGTATGGGAAACAAAAATGTCGGTATTTACCTGGCTTCACCTGCAACAGTCGCCTTTTCGGCACTTGTGGGTGAAATAAAAAATCCCGTAGCTAAAAGTATAACGATTAAAGCTGCTAAAAGAAAGGAAAATAGAGGAAAAACTGAAATTGGTATTGGTGAAAACAGGTATATGAATGGTATTTGGGATTATGGCAATATCGATAACCTCAATACAGACCAGATGTTTGCAGGTAATCTTACTTATGAAATCAGTAGTTCGGAACCGGAAAAAATTAAACCTTACCTTTTTAAAGATTTTGATGTTCAATTTGCTGATAAGGTAAGCAAAGACGATATTATTCTTTGTGGTGAGAATGTCGGTTGTGGGAGCTCACGCGAGCATCCGGCAGTAGGGTTGGCTTATGTTGGGGTAAGGGCAGTGGTTGCCAAATCGGTTTCCAGGATATTTTTCAGGTCGGCAATTAATCAAGGGCTACCTGTTATTGTACTTCCGGAAGCTGTGGAGGCCTATCAATTTGGAGATAAAGTGATAGTAGACATCAAAAAGGGTGAAGTGACAATAGCTGATGAAGTATTTAACTTCAAACCTTTGCCTAAAAAACTGAGAGACGTGTTAAATGGTGGAGGTTTGGTAAAGTGGATGTTAAATAATGACTAGTATAACATTAAAATATTGTTCAACATGAATAAAACAGATCAATTTGGAATAAGAGAAGCCCTGGAACAATTGGGGATTAAAGAAGTAAACAATGGAATATGCACCGGTATCGAATGGAAAACAGGTAATGGTGAACTTATTAGTTCTTATTCTCCTTCAGACGGACAGTTAATCGCCAATGTTAAACAAGGGACAATAAACGATTACAACCAGGTTATAGCCACGGCGAAATCAGCATTTTCGGAGTGGCGGAAAGTACCGGCCCCTGTTCGTGGTGAGGTAGTCCGTAAAATAGGTCTTGAACTTCGGAAATACAAGGAACCACTAGGCAAGCTGGTTTCTTATGAGATGGGCAAAATTTACCAGGAAGGACTGGGTGAAGTGCAGGAAATGATTGACATCTGTGATTTTGCAGTGGGACAGTCGCGTCAGCTTTATGGTTTCACCATGCACTCTGAAAGAAAAGCTCACCGTATGTATGATCAGTATCATCCCCTGGGAATTGTAGGTGTGGTATCGGCATTCAATTTCCCTGTTGCCGTATGGGCATGGAATGCCATGATTGCCTTGGTTTGTGGCGATGTAGTGGTTTGGAAGCCTTCGTCCAAAGTATTACTATGTGCTGTTGCTGTACATAGCATTATGGCAAAAGTATTGCAAGAAAACAACGTTCCCGAAGGGGTTCTAAACCTTGTGGCTTCCGGGTCGAAATATCTTGGCGATGATATGTTCAGCGATAAAAATATTTCGTTGATCTCATTTACCGGTTCCACACGTATCGGGAAAAAAGTTGGCAGGCTGGTAGGTGAAAGATTGGGAAAATTTATCCTCGAATTAGGAGGTAACAATGCTATTATCGTTACTCCCTATGCCGACCTGGAAATGGCTTTACGGGCTATTGTATTTGGAGCGGTAGGAACTTGTGGCCAACGTTGTACATCCACTAGAAGAATTATTGTTCATGAATCGGTATACGAAAAATTGAAAGAAAAATTAATTACCGTTTATAAAAGCATTTCCATTGGTCATCCTTTAGATTCTAAAACACTTATTGGCCCTATGATTGACAAAACCGCTGTGCAGACTCACTTAGAAGCTATTGAGCAAGTAAAAGCACAGGGAGGTACCATCCTTTACGGTGGAGGTATAAAAGAAGGTACTGGCTTCGAATCCGGCTGTTATGTTGTCCCATGCATTGCAGAAGTAAAAAATTATTACAAGATTGTCCAGGAAGAGACGTTTGCACCATTACTTTACCTGGTTACTTATAAGACGCTTGAAGAAGCCATAAAAATTCATAACGATGTTCCACAGGGACTATCATCGGCTATGTTCTCAACCAATATCCTTGAAACCGAAAAGTTTCTTTCTTATGAAGGCTCTGATTGTGGGATTGCAAATATTAATATCGGTACCTCAGGTGCTGAAATTGGCGGTGCTTTTGGCGGTGAAAAAGATACAGGAGGGGGAAGGGAATCTGGCTCTGATGCCTGGAAAGCCTATATGCGAAGGCAGACAAATACTATCAACTATAGTACGGAACTTCCACTTGCACAGGGGATAAAATTTGATGTCTAAAAATGAATAGAATATTAATAATAGGGGCCGGCCGTTCCGCAACAACGTTGATAAGCTATCTTAACGAACAATCAAAAAAGTTTGGATGGGAGATTGTTGTGGGCGACATAGATGTTGAATCGGCTAAATTAAGGATTGGAAAGAAGATAAGTATAGTTAAATTTGATGTAAAAAGTGATGAGATAAGAGATGATGAAATTGAAAAAGCCGATTTGGTAATTTCTTTACTTCCTGCAAAATTCCACAAACAGGTAGCCTTATCGTGCCTGAAATTTTCAAAAAACCTGTTGACAGCCTCTTACGAATCGAAAGAGATGAAGGTACTTGAAAATAATGTTACACGTAAAGGGTTGTTATTCCTGAATGAGATGGGATTGGATCCTGGGCTTGATCACATGTCTGCGATGAAAGTAATTAATTCTATAAAAGATGCAGGGCATGAATTATTATGTTTTGAATCGTTTACAGGAGGACTGGTTGCCCCTGAGTCAGACAACAACCCCTGGCACTATAAAATTTCCTGGAACCCACAAAATGTTGTATTGGCAGGAAAGGAAGGAGCAGCTAAATTTATCCAGGAAGGAAAATACAAATATATTCCTTACCACAGGGTATTTCGTCGTACTGAACTAATTGAAATTGAAGGACATGGCATGTTTGAAGGTTATGCTAACCGTGATTCGCTGAAATACATCGAAAAATATAATTTGCAGGGAGTGCCTACCGTTTATAGGGGGACATTACGCCGCCCGGGATTTTGCCGTGCCTGGAATGTTTTTGTACAGCTTGGAGCTACCGATGATTCTTACTACATAGAGGGAGTAGAAAACATGACCTACCGTGGTTTTATTAATTCTTTCCTATATTATCACCCATCTGATTCCGTTGAATTGAAACTTTACCATGACCAGCATATTGACCAAGACTCTGACATTATTGGCAAACTGAAGTGGCTTGGTATTTTCGACCATACACCTATCGGGTTGAAAAAAGCAACCCCTGCCCAGGTGCTGGAACACCTGGTGAAACAAAAGTGGCAGTTGACCACTGATGATAAAGATATGATTGTGATGTGGCATAAATTTATTTACAGGAATAAAGAAACAGGGAAAAAGGTTGCCAAATATTTATCTTTAGTGGTAAAAGGTGAAGATCAGTTTCAAACCGCAATGTCAAAAACAGTAGGACTACCGTTGGGTATAGCTGCCAAACTTATTTTAACCGGGAAGATTAAGCTCACTGGGATGCATATTCCTACTGTCAAGGAAATATATGAGCCTGTGCTAAGGGAACTTGAGGAAAATAGGATAGAATTCAGAGAAAAGGTGGTATAAAATTAACGTCTGTACTGGTTTCACACATACTAAATGAAATAGACATGAAAAGCTACATATATTTAAAAAAATTTTAGTATTTTAATATAAAATTCTTATTAAGAATAAATAATAATAACACAATTATTTTGATTATTAGAATTTACATCAAATAACACTTTTTTTTAGTGTTTGGTCAAAAAAACAGAACCATTTTTTGAAAAAAATCGTAAAGCATTAATAGCTAAAGAATGGTAGAAGAAATAGTTTATGAAATAAAATAGGAAGGATGCGAAATTATAAATTAGCTGATCAGCAATCGTTTGACTGGATTGATTTTAGCAATGACCCCCTTTTTAAAATTGTGTTTAATGACTCACCCGAAGC
>CAZWGG010000282.1:0-7133 GCA_964633305.1 uncultured Bacteroidales bacterium | reverse complement strand
TTTTAACAGTAAGGAGAACCCTGTAAATTCGGATAAACCAGAAATTATTGGTGAAACAATTGTTGCGGGAGATAAAAACTTTGAAGTAAACTGTGTTTCTGTGGGAAATCCTCATTGTGTTGTAATTAAGAATGAACTTGATGTTGCTGAAATAAAAAAATATGGCCCGCTATTGGAACATCATAAGCTATTTCCTAACCGGATAAATGTTCAATTTGCTAATGTGCTGTCACTGCATAAAGCCCAAATACTAATTTGGGAAAGGGGAGCTGGTTACACGCTTGCTTCGGGAAGCTCATCATGTGCAGTTGCATGCGTTTTGGTTAAACGAGGATTAACAAATCGGGATTTGACAATAGATATGAAAGGAGGATTTCTTAAAATTCATATTGATGAATCCTGGAACATAAGAATGACCGGTGAAGTAAAAGAAACAGCAAAAGGAGTATTATCAAACGAATTGATTAACGATCTTGAAATTCCTTTGAAAGAAAGTTAACAAATGGTAATTTCTAATAATTTTTACTTTTTCTTTAACTGGAATTAAACCAACTATATAAAAGCAAAATGTAAGGTAGTAAAAATTAAGCTGAGCTTGTTGGCAGGTGGATAATAAATTCACTTCCCTTCCCAAGGGTACTTTTTACTTCAATTCCACCTCTATTTTTTAGAACAAATTCTTTGCAGAGTATCAATCCAAGGCCTGTCCCGGCTTCCTCATTAGTCCCTTTAGTTGAAAAGTTTAAATCTATCCTGAATAATTTTTTTAAATTTTCTTCTTTTATTCCAATACCTGTATCTGATACTATTAGTTCAACTTTATCATCTAAAGGTTTGCAGGTCACTTTTATAGTTCCGTTCTCATTAGTATACTTCAAAGCGTTTGAAATAAGATTTCTCACAACCGTCCTAATCATATTTTGATCGGCAAAAGCGGTTAAGTTATTTTCCACTTCATTTTTAAGTGTAATTTTCTTTTTTTCAGCAATTCCTAATAAGAGTTCAAAATTTTCTTCAACAATGTTATATAAATTTATTGACGAAGGTTCCATAATAATTCTACCTGTCTGTGAACGAGACCATTCTAGAAGGTTCTCAAGAAGAGAGTAAGCATTTTTTGATGTTGAATGCATAATTGAAGCAAATTCATTTATTTGCTTCTTGTCAAATGCTTCCAAGCTTTCCAATAGTAGCTGAGAAAATCCCATTAGCGTATTAAACGGGTTTTTTAAATCGTGTGCTATAATGGAAAAAAACCTGTCCTTTGTAGCGTTGAGTTCTTTCAGCTCCCGAGTACGCTGTTCAACTTTAAGCTCTAACCCAGCATTTAATTGTTTTAATTCTTCGTTTTGTTTTAAAATAGTTTTGTCTTGGTTATAACTTCTTAAAGCTTCTTTAACTGTTAATAATAAATCATCTTTATCCCATGGTTTTGAAAGAAAACGATATAAATTGGCCCTATTGACTGCATTTCCAACCCCTTGTAAACTTGCCTGGCCCGTTAGCAATATGTTTCTGACTACAGGTTTTTTTTTATATATTCGTTCAAGTAATTCATCACCTTTCATTCCTGGCATAATAAAGTCTGCGATAACAACAGGTAGTTCAATTGAGTCCTCTTCAAAATCTTGTACTATTTCAAGGGCTTCTTCCCCACTTTCGGCAATTTCAATAATATATTCATTTCCAAATTCAATCTGGAGTTGTTCCTTAAGTGAGTCAAGAACGATTACTTCATCGTCAATGCATAAAATAGCTTGTTTATTCATTTTTTTCTAGCCCAGATTTTATAATAGTAAATAACTCTTTATCAGACCATGGCTTATAAAGTACTGCATGCAAGTTTGCTTCTTCCTTAGCTCTTTTTATAGCATCTTCATTAGCTTGTCCGGTCAGCATAACCTTCACAATGGCCGGATATTTTTTATGAACTTGTATTAAAAATTCATCTCCTTTAATGCCAGGCATTAACCAATCGGATACAATAATAAGAATTTTTATTCCATCTTTAGCCAATTCATCAATAATTTCTAGTCCTTCTTTTGCATTTTCTGCTGTTTCATAAATAAAATCATGCCCAAAATAGTTCTCAAGCTGTTCATGCAAACTGTCTAAAATAATTTGCTCATCATCAACACATAAAATCGCACATTTTGCCATATCAAATTTTATTTAATTGGTAATCTTATTGTAAATTCTGTTCCTTTTCCAAGCTCACTTTCAACAGTAATGGTGCCATTATGCTTTTCAATAATCTTTTTTACTATATCCAATCCCAAACCACTCCCTTCTCCTTGCTTTTTAGTTGTAAAGAAGGGTTCAAATATTCTGTGTTTTATATCGGGTTCAATACCACAACCCGTATCAGCAATTTTAATTGTAATAAAATCATTTTCGTTCCTAGTTGTAATGGTTAATATACCATTTTGTTCCATAGCTTGGATTGCATTATGAATTAAGTTTGTCCATACCTGGTTAAGTTCATCGGAATGGCACGGGATAATAGGTAAAGTATCAAATTTTCTTACTACTTGAATCCCTTGTTTTAATTGATTGTGATATAGGGTAAGAACCGTTTCCAGGCTATCTGTAATATCGGTTGGGGTTTTTTCTTCAATCAGCTCACGATGCGCATATTTTTTAAGTGCAAATACTACCTTGGTTGCTTTTTCAGCGGCAATGGATATTGTATTGGAATTTTTCATAATTGAAGCAAAATTCCTCGCAGTTTTTAAAATATTTTCAACATTTTTAGTTTCATGAATCAGAGGTATTAACTCTTTGATGCTTTCATGAACATTTAAAAAAAGAAGCAAATCCGCAATATTATGAGAGGGTTCAATTTTCTCAGAACTAAGAAGTTCTGCAATTTCTTTTCGTATTGTTCTTTTTTCGCGGGAAGATAGGCTATCTTTACTATAATCTGATAGTTCAATTACTTTGTTAAATAATTTTATGTCTTCGATTGTTTGATTCTCTATGAGTGACGGCAAAGCAGAAAGTGCTTTACTTAAAGAATCGTGCAAATTGCCGATTGATGCTTTAATGGCCCCCAATGGGGTATTCACTTCATGTGCAACACCGGCAATGAGTTGGCCTAGTGCAGCCATTTTTTCAGATTGAACCAGTTGTTCTTGTGTTTGGGTAAGGTTATCTACAATAGCTTCCAAGTTTTCTTTTTGGTTTACCAGTTCTTCATTTACGAAACGAATTTCGGACTCAGCTTGTTTTCTTTCTGTAATATCACGGGCAATAGCAACTCCTACTTCCTTATTTCTATGTCTGAAAGAATGACTTACTATTTCAATATTAATTTGTGTGCCATCTTTTGCTTCCCAGATTTGTTCATACTTCTTATTTATTGAAAATTCATCATTGACTGATTCATCAACCCAAAATTCAACTCTTGATATATCATCTAGGGTCATGTTAAGCAATTCTTCTTTTGAAAATCCTAATCGTTTAACCGTGTAATCATTTACTTCAATAAATTTACCAGGCAGATAACCATTTTCTAAATTGTAAAAGAAAACAAAGTCAGAAGCCTGGTTAAATAAAAGTTTATATTTTTCTTCCTGTTCCTTTATCAAGTCTTCAGCATGTTTTCCTTTAGTGATATCCCTTGCAATTCCTTCAACAGATATAAATAAATTATCAGTATTATAAATAGGAAATTCAGATATTTCAAGAACATGAGGCAGCCCATTTTTATCTTTTAATTCAACTAAGTATTTTGGTTGTTGAACTCCATTTAATGAGTTTTTTTTGTGTTCTTTTGCTTTTTTGTTAATCGGGTTATCGGTATACAAATTTTCCTTAATTTTTCTATATTCACTTATTTCAAAGCCCAGTATGGTTTTAACCGATCTAGAAATATAAAGTAAATCACCAGAGGCTGCCTGGGAAAAAAAGATATATTCTTCTTTTAAATTCTCAATTAAATTTTCATAACGATTTCTGACGTCAATAAGTACTTCCTGTGCAGATCTGAATTCAAGATTTTGATGAACTATCTCTTTCTGCTTCTTTTCTAACTCTTTATTTTTCTCTTCAATTTCTGATGTTCTTAAAGCTATACTTTCTGTAAGATTTTTATGCGATTCCTTAATATGTTGTATCATTGACTTAATAGAGATTACCGACTTTTTTTGAAATATTTTACTTCCACTTGAAATATTTTTATCTAGAAATTTATTGCTTTGAACATTAATATCATTCAATATTTCGGATAGATAAGATTTAATACGACTATTCCTGTAGTAGTATATTAAAAAAGCTATTGTAAATAAAAAAAGAAAAGTAACAAGTATGTATATGTTATATTTCAAAATACTCATTTATTAGGTTTCATGATTTTTTATTCTTCCCCTCAAATTAAATGGCTTTAAACTTTTTCGGAATATATTTGATTTTTGTTTTTCTATACAAAATTAGTTAAAGGATTTTATTTCTAATTTATTAATTTTTTTTGTATGATACAAAAAAAAAATGCTCTAAAAATCAGATAAACAGAGTATTAAATAACAACACACAAGGAATTGAATATCGAAATACAACATACTCTATTCCAACAACATGGAATGTTTTAGAAATATTTTAAAAGCAACTTTTTTGAATATCAGAAAAATTTCTTAAATTAAATATTTAATTATCTGAAATTTAATTGGTGAATCAAGATCGTCAACTCTCGAAAGATGCTGTACAAAGCGATAGAATACTTTAAGGAGCTTATATTGTTTTTCTTCACAATTTTGAACTTATCAGGATTTGCTTCTGGTAATGATATAATAGCATTTAACATGCTCAAGAATAACAAGTGCCCTGCAATATATTCAATATGTGATGAAAAGCAGACAGATACAACCCGACAAGTAATTTTATCAGGACAGGTTTTCAATATTTTTCATGAAACGGTGGATAGCGTTATGGTAAAAGTTATTGTTAATGATAATTTATATTTAACATTTTCGGATTATAATGGGCTTTATAATTTAAGGTTGCCAGCAAGCAATGAGATATCAAACAGCAACATCAGCATAAATTTTTACAGGAACGACTATAATCCATTTGACACAACATTTATTTTTCGAAACCGCGAATCTGTAAGTGAAGTAAATGTAATCCTTTCCCCAAAATTTAAGATTTTATTAAAGGGTAGGATATTTGTTGCTAACTCACCTCTTGAAGGTGTAGATGTTTCAATTAAACACCTTAATGAGGTTCATCATTTGCAAACACTTGGCTGTTACTACGATGATGAAGATTATTGGAATTGTTTGTACCTGGGAATGTTTAAAACTGAGATTGTCACAGAGAATCCAAATGATTCGGTTTATCTTTCGTTTTCAAAATATGGATATAAGCCTCAATCACATAAATTTAAATTTGCCGAATATTCGGGTGATTTATTGAAATACAAAATGAAATATGCAGATAGTATTCCTGATTTGCCCAACAACAATTTTAATGTAAAACTAGCTTATCAATTTGATAAACAATCTGGATGGTTTCTTGGCTTATCATATTATAGGCATTTATCATTAGATAATTTTAATCGTTTTGCCCTGGGAATCGAATTTTCAATGTTAACTATCAAAAATTCCTATACACTGCAAACCCTTCCCAATAGTCCCAGCGCAACGTTTGATACAACATATATAAGTCTGTTTGCAGGTCCTTCTTTTCTTTTATTCTTAACCAAACCTCATATTAGAAAATTTTCAACTTATGTTGGATCAATAGCTTCATATTCATTCAATGAAAAAGAATTGATATTTCAACCCTTTTTGGGCACACGTTTTTTTATGGATCTTAGAAAATCCTTCAGCATAGAATTTCGTTATCTAATGTATCATATGGAAGTAAAAGAATACACTTTTAACTTTTTAGGAAGTGCAGTATCAAACACAGAAACTGTTCTTGATAACAAGTTTTTAATAAATATTGGTATTCAGATTAATTTTTGATCCGGCTATGATGGGAAAAACAACACAAATAATTTGTAGAAACATCTTAATTTTTTTGATTATTTCAGTACTTGAATCATGTGAAGAAAGAGATAATACACCACTAAATGAAGAACTCATCTTCCCCGATGCTATTGAGATAGAAATTCCTGCCTATAACTATGCTTCACATCTTGGAAAGTCATACTATTGTAGTGGAGATACTGGTTTTATGCAATTAAAAATTGATACTTTCTCCACAATGCCTGTTTTTAAATGGGATTCAATAAATGCTAGCTATATACTGGCAGCTGTTTTCAAGAATCCAATTCAGATTGCAAATAATGTAGTAGATAATCCATTAGATATAGTATGGGCATGGCATTCTGGTTTGCAAAGGGGGAAAGACGGATATGTAGATTTTGCTGATGGAGAAAAAATTGAAACAGGCAGTATTTACGAAGGATCTCCACCCGATTCTCTTAATACAGGTACAATTTATTATTGGGGAATCTGGGCTTGGGATGTTTCTGGAGTAAGGGTACTATATTCAAGTAGACCCTTGACTTTCGTTGTTGATTGATTTCAAGATTATTTTTTGATTGAACATTTTATACATTTTGTCAAAATATTCTGAATGGTGGTCAATTTACACTTGTTTTTAAATAAGTCTATTTGTTAACTTTACAATATTATGGTGAACAAAACAAAGAATATTTATAATATTAAAACAGAGAAAAGGAATAAAATTGTGGTTGAAGAAATCAATCCTAATGAAATAAAAGAAATTTGGGATAAACTTAGTGATTTAAACCAAACTTTATAATTCTTATTTCAATATTATTCCCCTAAATATTAAGTTATTACCGATTTATTTTAACGAGTTCAAATTACAATATATAATTTTATATTGCTGCCATGCTTTTAAATGATTCCAATATCATTGCATGTAGCTATTTTACAGCCTGGGGAAATTTGATCGTAACCCGGAAAATCAAAAAATAAAAAATTAATCTGGTCACACTAAATTTTCGTCAGAAATAAAATATAGTTTATGGAATAAAAATGACTTTATAGGAAAAATTACGTATATAAAATAAAACCAATAAAAATTTGGGCATCATGAAAACAGAAGTATTTAGTTATACTAATTTTACCATTGCTCAAATTAAACCCTTACAGACTTAC
>CAZWGG010000281.1:0-7141 GCA_964633305.1 uncultured Bacteroidales bacterium | reverse complement strand
TAACATCATTTCAGAAGCAGTACCCAAATAAATTTATATATGTTAAATGTGCACAATTTTAGCAGATAGTAATTTAAAAAACAAACAAAGGAAGCAAAAAATGATTCCTTTGTTTGCTTTCTTCATAACTATGTACCTGTATCATCGCTACAATTTAGCGACAAAAGAATATCCGGTTTTATAACACCGACAAGTAATCTTCTCCTTCATACAGATTATTTGTGTAACTCTATTTGGTCATGGGTTAAATCCGTTGATAAAACTATTTCCAAACCTGCCTGTTTTATAATAATACCTATCAATATACATCCCAATCACATTGTCATGTATCTTCTCATTCTTAGAATAACAAATAGTCTTTCGATTTAACCTTTTAATATGGGTTCTGAAGTTTAAGTTCTTTCTTTCAATTTTCCAAGTCTCATCTTTGCCAATGATGTGCTTTTCACTGTGTCCATTTTTAACCAGATATTCGCTGCCACAATATGTGCATGTTATTGTATGATAGTGTTTCATAGAGTTTTTTTAAATATAACTAATTTCAACGGATTTAACCCATGACCATAAATTTTAATTAATAATTGATGTATATACAGGTATATTTATGATTGTTTTTACAAAGAATCATTCTGAATTGGTACAGCGGTTCGATGTTGTTCAGTACAGCAAAATGTGTTTCACTTTCGTTTCATCATGTCAATTTTGACTCTATTTAATATTCTGATAATTAAACTAATAACAAATTACTTTCGATTCCCCTACGGACTGCGAAAATCAGTTTGTAGTGTGAGCCTTAAGCAAGAGACAAGTGCATTACAAACTGATTTTTACTCAAAACTCACACTTCTAATATTTCTTTAAGAATTGTTTTTGTTATGTATAGGTTGACCGGGGCATCGAACCCCGCTTACGCATGGCCATCGCTACAGGCTGGCTCCTCCCTAAAAAGCTCAACTGGATATTTTCTTAACAGTCGCCCCGCTTACGGACTGCGAAAATGAAACAAAAAGTTTCAAATCTCTTCGAAAGCCCTGTCTTAAGGGCTTTTTTGGTTTATTGCACTGCTTTTTTCATTATTGATGCTTCCGTGTTTTTTTTAGTTGGCCGAAATGATAAAATCTGAATGATTTGGAAAAAACAACCTCTGAATATAAAGTACTCACAAAGGTTGTTTTCTGCTACGTAAATTCAAACCGGTATTATCTTATTCTTTTATTATTTTGTAGATGGCTTTTCCGTTATCGGAAAGTATTTCCACAAAGTATATTCCTGATGGTGAATTAAATACCAACTCAAAATTCTTTACATTTTTGTATTTTTTATATTCGGTAATCAAACCTTTCATGTTACGTACATAGACCTCGACCATCTCGTATGTTTCTCCAAGCTCAACTATAGCACCTTGCTTTGTTGGATTTGGATACAGCTTAATTGCAGATTCTAATGTATTTTCCAATATTTTCATGGCAGATATGGTAACACAATGAGAAGTATCAACACAACCGTTTTTACTTATGATTACATTGTAATCACCATTTGATGTTGCTGTAAACGACTGGCCGGTTTCCCCATCTATATAGCTGTTGTCGGCACAATTGAGCCATTGATATGCTGCATCTGTTTCATCGGCTGTAAGGATTGCACCATCTACTGACACGGTTGTAATTACATTGTAAATTGTCAGGTTCAGAGTAATCAACGAATCTTCACCCGTAGAAGCAGTTAACATTTTTGTGGCCGTGTTATTACTTTGGGTGTACGTGTTTCCATCAATCCAGGTATAGTTGTTACATGCTGCAATAATATCGGTTCCGGTTTTTAAGGCCAATACCTCTAAACTAAACTGTTGTATAATACTGTCGTTATCTGCATTACCATCAGAAAGTTTCAATTTTATCGGGTATGAAGTTTCTGTTGTTGGTGTGCCCTTCAATAAAGCAGTTCCATCGCTGTTATCGGTTAAACTTAACCAATCAGGGAGGTTCGAAGCTGAAAAGCTAAGCTCATCATCCTCATCCACGTCATTTGCCGAGATACTGTAACTGTATTCTTTGTGTACATAAGACGAAGTTATGGGTGAGCTTGTAAATACCGGTAAATCATTCACATTGTTTACAACAATATCCACATTTTTTTCAGCTTTGTTTCCTTCATTATCTGTTACAGTGATGATTGCCGAAGCAGAACCATTGTAATTTTCCTGACCTGATACGAGGAGCGTATAGTCACTGATCCCAACCACAATACCATTGGAATTACTTGTAACGTTAAATTGTAGTTCCTTGGAATCAATATCATTGGCAATGAGGGCCTGATAGGTTGATGATTCCTCGTTGAGGTAGACTGTATCTATATCTTCCATCGTAGGGACATCGTCAACCGGATTTACAATTATGTCAACGACTGTCATTGATGATTCACCTTTCGTATCTGTAGCTGTTACCATGAAACTACCTGTTCCGTTCTGTTCGGCCACAGGAACTACCGTGATTGTTCTTTCCACACCACTCTCGGCCGTGGCTTGATCGATATTTACAGAAGAAAACAGGGAAGTAGGGTAATTCGATATGGATATCGTTACATCATCGCCATCATCGTCAACAGGGGTGATTTTTATTGTCCCCTGCTCATCTTCGTTGATATTCAATGCTTCCGGTTGTTCAAATTCCGGGTACGAATTGGTTGATGCCCTGGCAATTTTAAACAATTGTGCTTCTGAAGTCATAGGTGGAGAACCATTATCGGTTGCCGTGACGGAAACACGTAACGTATCCACATACTCATCAGAAGGGAATACTGTCATTATATTCGAAGAAAACGATATCGTATCGATTGAGCTTTCAGGTGTCCAGGTTGCATGGTAACTTAACGAATCATTTTCTGCGTCGGTAGCCAGTATGGCTATAGTAAGCGCTTCGTCATCCAATATTTCAACACTTTCATTTTGTCCTGCACTATTCCACCCGATAACTTCGGGGGCATCGTTTACATTATTTACGTTGATATTAAAGTATACCTCGTCGGAGAACCCGTCGCTGTCAGTAACCCGTACCTTGGCTCCAACGATCCCATAGAAATCATCGGGAGGGGTTATGGTAAAAGTCATGGATGTATCGCCCCTTACTGTGTCAATATCCTGTGCCATATCCAGGTTATCAAATGAATAATCCCATTCAAAGGTGTACTTTCCTTCTGAATCAGGATCGGAAAATCGAACGGTCAATTCTTTTGAGCCTCCCTCATCCATGGTAATGTCACTGACAGGTTCTATGACAGGGGCAGCATTGGTAATATGTATATTTATGGAAACCATTCCCGATTCGGTGTCGGCGCCATTGGTTACTTGGTAATATAAAGTATCGAATAGTACCTCGTCATTAGGATTTGGGCTGTTGTTCATGGCAGCATAAGTAACCTCGAAATAAGTAAGAGGTGAACCTTCGTCGTGTGTTGTAACCGTATTGGTTACCATTGAGTTTCCGAGATCAATGGGTGTACCTTCACTATCTGTCAGTTGAAAGTTCAACTGGTCTGAAGTGCCGTCTGTGGCAAGCAGGGAAAGTATCAATGTATCTCCCCAGCTAACAGCTACCAGGCTATTTTCTTCAACTTGTATCGTATTATCACTTACACTTGTTGATTTAAGCATGGGGGTTCCGGAATTTAGATTGGTCAATACCAGGACTCCCGGTTTTGAATACAACGAATCGGAATCAATTACCCTGTAAACTATATAATCCTTGTTCCTGTTATGGGTATACGTATAATCGTAAGTAAACCCATTTGATCCCCCTACTTCTGTTAATTCACTGGAGAAAATGCCCCTTGGCGAACCATTCTGATTTAAAAATAAAAACTTCAATTTTAACGTATCCAGGTTGTCCTGATCTTCTTCATCCCAAATATATTGGGAAAAATCTATCCTGTTGCCATCGGTTGTAATGTCAATTGTATCCTGCATTGAAACAGGCCTGTCGTTGACTGCTTTTATCCTGATTATTACAGTTGCTTCATTTGACATTTCCAGGTCGCTGTCTGACACTTTGAATTTAATCGTATCAGTGCCAAAATAATTTTCCAGGGGCTGATATAGAACATTATTTTCTTCTACCTCAAACTTCAAAGCATAACCGGGTGTTTTCGTCACCTGAAACGATAAATCTTCAACCCTGTCTTCACTATCTTTTGCCCTAAAAATAAATCTTCTACTTTGATCTTCACGCATGAAAACAGAATCGTTATATGCTAAGGGAGCAGTGTTTTTATATGTTACATTGAAAACAACAGGTGCCGGTAACGAATATAGCCCGTCTGAACCTTCGCGGACACGGGCAATTAATATATCCTTACCAATAAATGAAGCCCCGGGTTTGTATTTTATTGTAACACTATCTGCATATACGGAAGTACCAATACTTCCCCTGAATGGCCCGTAAAGAATTTGCAGGTTCAGGTCAGTGCTTGCCGCTGATTTATCCCTGTTATCATTAAAATAGTAATTGAATTCAAGGCTGTCTTCCTGGACGACATTATAAATTTTTTGATCGGTTGAAATATCCGGCCTGTCGTTTACATTGGCTATATTGATAATGATCTTTGCCGTAACAGAACTTCCCACAGGGTCGGTAACTTTTACTTCGAGCGAATCTGCCGATGTTCCAAATAAGTCTGAAGGAGGCTGATAAATCAGAATGTTGTTCGCATAGAATGCTGATTTTCCGGCAGGCGCTGTAATAATTTCATATTTTAAATCACCCAAAGGGGAATTATCCGTAACAGGAACAGCGTAATACCTGAGTTTATCTTCCGTAACATCAATTGTTTGATCAGTAAGCACAGGGGCTGTATTGACCTCTTTTACGACAATCCCATATCTTCTGAAACGTTTCAGGGTTCCATCGTCTAAGCCGATAACCACGTATTTCTCACCTATATCGGTTGTTCCGGGATTACCGGTCAATGTAATTGTGCCTTCCCCGCTTGTTAACGCTACATCTGCATACTTTACTCCTGTTAAACCCGGGTAATCATATATTGCACCACTTATCGTTAACCAGGGTATGCTTTCCGGATTAAAAATAAACGCTTTGATCGAAGTTGTGCCCGGGTCAGTATCTTCAACCCGAACCGTGTCATTATAAGTTTGTCCGGTTTTGGCTTCTTTCAGGGTATCTGTTATAAATACAGGCGGTGTTTCCGCGTCTTCCACCACCAGCGTAAACTCTTGGGTAACTACTGTTGTCATACCATCGGTTACAGAAATACTAATTGAATGAGAACCAACATCTGCTGCCGCAGGTTTCCCGGCCAAAACAGCAGATCCTCCGCCTAATGGCTTAAATTCGAGCCATGATGGCAGGGTATCGCTTGAAAACTGCAATCCATCGCCATCCGGGTCTTCAACAGCAATATTGTAAGCATATACTTCGCCTTCTTTAGCATTTGTATCCGGTGTTGATGTAAATGCAGGCGGATTATTTCCAGATTTCACTTTAATTACAAATTCTTGAGAGATGCTGTCGGTAATATTACCATCGGTTGCACTTAATGAAATCCTGTAATAATCTGTCTGGGCATTTGTCGGGGTTCCCGCTAAAATGGCAGTACGGTCGCCATTATCGGTAAAAGATAACCACGATGGCTTTTTAGAACATACAATGGTAATTTGATCGTTGATATCAGGGTCAGACACCTTCACCTTGTAAGCATAAGTTTGTTGTGCTATAACTGCTGTAACCGGATCGGTGGCAAAATAAGGGTTGTCGTTTATGTTATTTACAGTTAGCGCTATATCTAAGGTGGAAGAATCTCCTGCCAGGTCTGCAACTTTAAATCGAAGGACAGAACTACCAATATCTTTGTTTTTAGGTATCCCTGCTAGGTATGCCGTAAAGTTATCCTGTTGATTGAAATTCAGCCAATCCGGTATTGAAACTTTTTCTATTTTTAATTTGTCACCTTTATCAGAATCTGTAGCCTGAATAACAAACTCAACATGTTGGTTTTCCGCCATTGTTATGCTACTTGAATCGCTGGTCAATACCGGTACATCGTTTATATTTTTTACTTTAATTTTAAAAGATTGTTTTACCGGGTTAATAATAACACCGTCTTTTACACCTAAAACAACATCATGGATACCCACATCCCCGTCGTCAGGATGTCCTGTTATTGACGATAACGTTTTTGTTCCCGAATCATAGCTTAACCAATCGGGTAAAATTACGGGATAAACCGTTAATTGTGCATTTTTATCTTCATCTGACACGACAACAGTGTATGAATAAGCGCTGTCTTCTTTTGCGGTTTCAACAGGTACTGACTCAAACCTGGGAAGATCATTTACATTGATTACACTAATTGCAAATGAATATGTTTTTGTTGCAGTTGTGGTTACTGATCCATCATCTAATTCAATGGTAAAGATATTACTTCCTATATCAGCATCATTGGGAATCCCAAGAATTGAATCATTGGATACAGTCATCCATGTTGGTTTTTCCAATACTGAGAAAGTTACATGCTGACTTTCTTCATCAAAAGTTTTAACTACATAAACAAATGGTACGCCTTCTTTAACCACTTCAGGTGGTGTATTCACCAGTTCCGGTGGGACATTTATATTTTTAATGGTCACTAAACATGTATCCACATGTTTCAGGTATCCGTCACTAACTATTAAGAAAACTGATCGTGTGATATCAGCGTTCACTTCTTTAGCAACAAGTTCTATTTTACTATAAGTATTAGAAGAAACAGCACCAATTTCATCCGGAACATGCCATTGGTAAAGTAATTGGTCACCATCAATATCTGAAGAGCTGCTTCCGTCAAGAATAAAAGATACTCCTTCTTCTACAGTAATGTTTTGTGGTGCAATTAATGCAACTGGTTTGTGATTTCCTGTTGCCTCTAAACTAACAACCCTGCTTCCTCCTTCAGCAAAGAAGAAAGCTCCCGATTGATGTGTAACGCTTATATCAGCCGGTTCTATTACCTTGTTTTTTGCTTTTTGATAAACTTTAAAGCTCATCGTGTTTCCGGGAGTATAGCCATTGGGTGTGCCCAAAGCATCGTTTTTGGAAACAATGATCGCCACAGGGGCCAGCACAGGGCCATTTAGTATAGTTACACCAACACA
>CAZWGG010000280.1:0-7152 GCA_964633305.1 uncultured Bacteroidales bacterium | reverse complement strand
CTCATTTTTTGAAATTTACATTTTATTGCATTGTTTTTAGTGATAAAAATTCAAAGATATCTAATGATATGTAATCCTCTCACTGTTAACTTAAAAAATATAGATAACCTTGTATTTTTCTATGATGGATAAGAATGTTTTCAGTCACCCTCTTCAACATCCAGTTCCTGAAAAAAATACTTCATTAATCAGGCTTCTAAATTACCTATATTTCCGAACTCTACAAATTGATTTTATTCTCTATCCCCAAAATAATTGTTTTTTTGTCACTTCCCGGTAAAATTACAAAAAAAGAATCTTGAAATAACATTAAACCCCCTTTTTAAATACTAACTTCTCCCTAAACAAAGATAACTGGGTTAAAAAATGTAAACGTTATAGGATACAATATTTTTACTAAAAATTCAATTTTTTTTATTTTTTTAAAAATAACTCTTAAATTTGTTGCGGATAAATATTCTCATCAGTTTGAGTTGTGGAATTATTGTTGCAGATTCTGTTAAATTAAAGAATCGTTTGAATTAGCTGCCTTCACAACATTGAATTATGAAGGAATATTATTTTTAAGTTAAAGGCATATATGCTAATTGACGAGACGGAAGTTTATGTAACTCTAATAAATTCCAAAATATTAGTTTCCAAAATAGTGCTATTATTGCGTATAAAATCTATTAGTCTATATTGTTAAGTCCGCCACACAATTTAATCAGCACATCTTTCATACCTGCCCATGAAATGAAAAAGAATATATTGCCTGAATTTCATAAACATGATGTCATAAACTTTTCATAAAAACCTCATTTAAATCAAATATACCTTGGTATTTTTTCTTTTTCATTTCATTTAATCAATAATTTAGCCAGCAAAACATTACCTAAGTTAAAAATATTAGCAAAAAAAATTGAAAGGAGACTTTGTAGTAAGTTAAATCATTACATTTATCCCCCCTGATTTTAAAATCAACAATAAAAATCATTTTAAGAAACAAAATCACTAGTATCAAATACTTCATGGTGAGAAGTATATATAAATTTTTCAGATTATTACATAAATAAAAACAAATACTTTACAGAATTATGGAATCAAAAGTTTTAGTAAATGACATCGTAAAAAAAATTTTAAAAGAAATTAAAGAAATAAACGATGGAAGCGCGGATCATTGGAGCCCAAAAACCAACATTATTAGTGATATTGGTTTAGACTCGCTTCAAATTATAAATTTTCTTTTAAAACTTGAAGATGAACTAGGCATTGAAATCGATTTTGAAGAATTCAATTATTCGCATTTGCAATCTTTGAAAAAATTTGAAGATTTTATATCTAAAAATTATAATATCAATTAATGAAATAATATGCATCCTCAAACAAAAGTAGAATTCGATTTTCAGTCAATAGAGCGTGTTAAGAATATAATAAAAAATATATCTATTGCACGTAAAAAAAGAAAAGAAAACCCACGCTATGCAATTGATATCCCTGAAGAAGTTGGAATTCAGTTAACATACCGTTGTAATCTAAGGTGCAAACACTGCTTTCAATTGGGTAATGAAGGATTTTTTCATACTTACTCAAAAGAAATAAGGAACAAAGATTTAGATATTGGCGTTGTAGAAAAAATACTCAAATCAACGCAACTGACCAACTCCAAACTTTATATTTGGGGCGGAGAACCATTTGTTCACAAACAATGGGATGAAATATCCAGTATGCTTATTAATTTTCCACGATGGATTGTTTTATGTACAAATGGACTTTTATTAAAAGAAAAAATCCATACGTTAATTGATGTTTCATCAAATTTGGTCTTGCTTGTGAGTATTGAGGGATTTGAAGAAGGGCAGGATGAACTCAGGGGAAAGGGCACTTATAAAAAATTAATTAAAAACCTGGAATATGTCTTAGAGCTTAAAAAGAAAGGCATTTACAAAGGTAAGATATCTTTACACTTGGTAATAAGCGATACTATGGCCCCATGCTTGTATGAGTTTATGGAATACTGGGAAAAAGAGGATATTGATACGGTTTATTTTTGTTTCCCCTGGTATATTTCTCAGGAGACTGCAAAAAAAATGGATGGGTATTACCAGGAAAACTTTTCCTGGTTGAGAAAATTATCAGACATTCCTTCCCCCAGTTGGCATGGTTATTCATACCATTTAAAGCCTGAAAGTTTGGATATAGTCCATAGAGAATACCAAAAACTTCTGAAAAAAGATTGGAATATAAGAATACGGTTTAATCCTCCATTAAACCCTCAAGAATTTGAAAATTTTATAAATGGCAGCCATATACCGGGATGCAACATCAAAGAATGTTATGCGGTTTCAAACCGAATGGATGTACTTGCTGACGGACAAGTTACAACATGCCAGCTTTTCCCGGAATTTAGCGTGGGTAATCTATACGAAAAGAGTGTTATTGAAGTATGGAAAGGGGAAAACTTTTCCAAAGCAAGAGAAATATTTAGCAAAGGGCTTATGCCTATTTGTTCAAAATGTGCATTGTTATACTTAAATAGCAGGTAAATCCATTATATGAAAGGTCTTTTACCTAAATGGATTGTTTTTCAGTTAACTAAAAGGTGCAACCTAAAGTGCAAAATGTGCTATGAATGGGGACAACATGGTTCTTATACAAAAGAAGACAGAAAATCTGATTTGGATTTTAAAGTAATTGAAAAAATAATAGACAGTACTTCTAAAGGAAATCCAAAATATGAATTTTTTGGGGGAGAGCCGTTGCTCTATCCTGGTATTTTTGAACTTATAAAACAAATAAGAAATTCAGGCTGTAATATCGATTTCCCGACAAATGGCACACTAGTAGAAAAATATAAAAAAGAGCTTATTGAATCCGGGCCTAACTGTATTTGGATATCTGTTGATGGAGCCCGGGAAATAAATGATCAGCAAAGAGGTACTGGTGTCTTCAATAAGGTAATTAAAGGAATTCAATCACTTAATGATCTTAAAACATCGCTCAATAAAAATTTTCCAAAGATTGGAATAACTTACATCATAACTAAACATAACCATAAACATATTGCAAACTTTTTTATTAATGAATTTAATGTGGATCAAATAGATTTTATCAACATTGAATTTCAGCGATATTTAACCATTCAAGAGTATAATAATTATGTTGCCCGGTTAAAAACAGATTTTAATATATGTGAAGCTGTTTCTGCAAAAGGTTATATCCAAAAAATTGATGATTTTGCCAAAATTGATTTTCAAGATGTTGAAGATCAATTAACCGTCTTAAAAAAATTCTGTAAATCAAAAAATGTCCCGTTGAATATAACGCCTGGATTAAAAAATGCGGAAGATATCCAAAAATACTTTTCGGCAAAATGGGATGAAACTTCAGTTTGGAAAAAAACATGTGTGCTCCCGTGGGTACATGTTGAAATATCTGCCAATGGAGATGTGACAACATGCCCAACAATTTATGATATGCCATTGGGAAATGTATACGAATCAAACATACTGGATATCTGGTATGGAGAACGAATTAAAAATATTCGCAAATCTGTTAAAAAAAACCTTTTCCCTGTTTGCTATATTTGCTGCAGGCACTACCAGGAGCCAATGAAACAAATTGGTTTTTCATATGAATAAGCCTCAAATTAATATAGGGATACTCGGGGCTTCAAAAATTGCCCCGGATGCAATCGTTTCCCCAGCAAAAAATATTGACAAGATACATGTTTATGCAGTTGCCTCAAGAAGTAAAAAGCGGGCTGAAGAGTTTGCCGGAAAATATAATGTTGCATTCTCATACGACAATTATACCCAACTAATTGAAAACAAAAAAATCGATGTCATTTATATTTCATTAACCAATGAAATGCACTATGAATACGCGATAAAAGCAATACAAAACGAAAAACATGTTTTCATTGAAAAACCAATTTGTTTATACAATAACGAATATCAACACATTGAAAAAGAAGCATTAAAACATAATGTAATCGTACTTGAAGCATTGATGACACAACATCATCCGTGGCAAAAAAAAGTGAAAGAACTTGTAGTCAATAAAAAATACGGGAATATTAAACGCATTATCTCCTACAATAATTTTATTCTAGATAATAAAAATGATTTTAGGGTAACATCAGGAAAAGGAGGAGGGGCCATATATGATTCAGGCTGTTATTGTATTCAATTTTTTCAACAACTGGTAAACCCAAACTTTAAATCAATAACCTGTTTAGCAAAACTTTCAAATAATGGGGTTGAAACCGAATTTGATGCAAGTTTCCTTACCAATGACTCGATAAATATTGAAATCCATAGCTCATTTAATAAACCTTTTAAAGCATCACATACCATTGAATGTGAAAAGGGAGCTGTTGAAATAAAAAATTTTTTCAGACCGGGTTTTGGATTTAATAAAATGTACATTGATTGTACTGATAAATTGACCGGAGAAATGCATAAAATAGCCTTTGAACCCATGAATTATTTCTATAATCAACTGGTTTATCTAACAGATGTTATTAACACTGGTAAGTTTGTCGATAAACTAAGAGAATCGGGAAAAAGGGTTCAGATAATGGAAGAATTGCACAAAATAAAACAAAACAAATCCAGGCTACAAAACATAAAATTATGATTTATTTCCCATGAAGGTGCCCAGGTGGATACAACTTCAACTTACTGAAAAATGTAACCTGAATTGCAGCATGTGCTACGAACGGAACTCCAGTGCATACAAAAATAATGGTGCTGTTTTGGAAATAAGCAGGATAAAAGAAATAATTGATGAATGTTCGCCTTTCACTCCCCATTATGAACTATTTGGCGGAGAACCACTACTGTATCCTAATATTGAAGAATTGCTTGAATACATCAAAAAAAAGAGCAGTACTGTTGACATTCCTACCAATGGAACATTGGTGCCTAAAAAAATTCAAGCCCTGCTAAATAATTCGGTGAAAAATTTATGGGTTTCATTAGATGGACCTGAAGATATCAATAATACACAACGAGGGGCAAATTCTTACCAGCGGGCAGTAGAAGGTATACAAACGCTATTTTCACTTAGGAGAAAAATGAACCAAGAATTGCCGAAAATTGGAGTGCATTGTGTAGTTACCCCATTTAATTATACCCATATACATGAGCTTATTAATGATCCATATCTCTTTAATTATGTTGACAATTATAGCTTTGAGCTACAAAAATATTTGACGCCAGAAAAATACGAAGAGTATGTGAAAATATTCAATTCAGGACATAACAAAGAAGAACCCTATTATGCTAAAGGATATGTTCAAAACCTGGATGAATTTAGCAAGATGGACTTCGAACTGCTACACAGTTCGCTCAAAAAAATTGAATATACATGTAACAAGAATAAAAAAGGTTTTTTTACAAATCCTGGTAAATTGGATTACGATAGCATAAAAAATTATTTTACAGCAAATTGGGAAAAGATTTCTGCTTTTCATAAATCATGCATTTTCCCTTTTACATACGCGGAAATAACGGCAAAAGGTGACGTAACCCTTTGTCACAGTTTTTATGATGATGTGTTAGGAAATATATACCATCAAAACCTTCTTACTATTTGGAATAACAAGAAAGCAATGGAGTTTAGAAAATCAATACGTAAAAAATTATTGCCTATTTGCTTTGCATGTTGTAGTTTTTTCAATACAGAAAATAATGCCTGAGTTTTTAGAGGACTCCTATCTCTAGATAATCTATGAAATCAAAAAATATTGCAATTATTGGAATGGCAATTAAAATGCCTGAATGCAAGGATGTTAGCCATTTTTGGGAAAAACTAATTTCAAGAAAAGATATGATTTCTTCATTTGAAGAAAAGGATTTTGCTGAAGTTTACCAAAAAGATTTATGGAACAATAAGCATTATGTAAAAAGATCTGCTATTTTAAATGATATAGATAAATTTGATGCCAGCTTTTTTGGATATTCCCCTCGTGAAGCCCAATTAACCGACCCTCAATTCAGGTTATGCCTGGAAGCATCATGGGAAGCCCTCGAAGATAGTGGCTATATCCCTGATAAGTGTAAAGAAACAATAGGGGTATTTATCGGTTCAAATACTTCCGATTACCTTTTGAAGCATTTATATCGTCTTATTCATGACGAAATGATTTCAGAAAATGAATTACCATTGCTCTACCAAAATTGCCTGGATTACTCATCAACAAATATTTCTTACAGGCTTAACTTAAAAGGCCCGAGTATAAACATTCAAAATTGGTGTACATCGGGGCTTTCGGCAATTCACACAGCATGTAATTCTTTACTAACTGGTGAATGTGAAATGGCAATAGCAGGAGGTATACATATAAAACTCCCTCAAGAAGGATACTTTAGCCAGGGCTCTATTTCAGATTCTATAGAAGGAGTATGCAAATCATTTGATGAAAAAGCCAATGGTACAGTACCTGCTAATGGGCTGGGAATTTTTGTGCTTAAACCCCTGGAAAAAGCAAAAACAGATAATGACACTATTTATGCTGTAATAAAAGGATCGGCAATAAATAATGACGGGTCAGAGCTGACTAAATTAAGCTATCATTCCCCATCAATTAAAGGACAAATTGATGTTATTAAAAGAGCTATAAAAGATGCTGGTATAAGCCCGGAAACTATTTCTTATATTGAAGCGCATGGAGGGGCAACCGAATTCGGAGATCGATCTGAATTACAGGCATTAGCAAAAAATTATGGTGTAGTCTCCTCAAAAAAGATACCTATTGGCAGTGTTAAACCCAATGTTGGACATATGGGAAACATTTCGGGTATCCCGGGATTTTTAAAAGCGATTTTGATATTAATCCATAAAAAGGTGCCACCCACTATCAATTTTGCTAAAATGGGGCTTAAAAATGAAAAAATAAGCCGAAACCTTTATGTAAATACATCACAAATTAATTTGGAAAACTCTGAAAATGTGCCTTTAAGAGTTGCTGTTCACAATTATGCTATTGGCGGATCGAATGCCCATATTATTCTTGAAGAACCGCCAAAACCCATTGAACGAAAAAATAATGCAAATTCCGATGTATTATTAATTATTTCGGCAAGGACAAAAAAAGCACTCAAAACAATCAACGACAATATTGAAAATTTTGTTGAAAATAATCCTTCCATCCCTATCTTTGATATT
>CAZWGG010000279.1:0-7167 GCA_964633305.1 uncultured Bacteroidales bacterium | reverse complement strand
GTGATACACTGTTGATAGGAGTATCCAAAGAAGGCATTTTGTGAAGGTCTCATCTCTGTTGGATTTTATTTTATCATTTAAAATGAGCTTTCAACTTTTCCACTCCTTGCCTGTGTTTTACCGGATTTTGTGTTTTCAGTTTGTTTATATTAAACAGCTTCCATTGCACGGAAGGGAAATCCTGAAAATCGTTGTATGCTGGGTTTTCCCATTGAGGGTTACCTTCCTCAAAACCGATAAGAAACGCTCTGTCTTCCTCGCTTAACATTGAGTTGACAAAGACAATAAGCTGCTTCCGAGCATTTTCGTAATTCTCATAAGTAAAAGGAATATCTGTCATACCACGAAACTGATTTTCCAAAGCTTTCTGCTGGTTTATCGAGTGGGGTGATAGGGATTCAATAAATGGTTTATCACTACCTAACAGGGCAAAGATAAACCCTCGTTTCAAAACGTCAATTTTATCTGCATCCATGTAATTGTAATCGAACAGGTCGCGCGGGTGCTGGCGGCTAAGTGCTGCCGCAATTTTTCCGCCGTAAAGTTGTTCCAATGGTACGATTCGCGCCTTGCTATACATCCCGAATTTTTCCTGTGCTTTATCACATAACGGGACTTCAATTGTCGGACCGATAACACCACGTTTAATCCCGTTAACTTCAATCTTTACCGTGCTCCGCCCCAATGTGCATAAAAGCTTATTGGGTACAGGACGGATGTTTACCTCCGGCACTGCCCGTTGGAATTGTTGACTTATTGTGGCTAACTTTTTGTCTATTTCTGCGAGGCTTTCTTCCCTCGGAGTAAGAGGAATATAAGTCAAATCCACATCCACCGAGTAACGCGGAAGGTTCTTGATAAACAGGTTTATGGCAGTACCGCCGTGAATGGCAAAATCTTCCTCCCGGTAGATTACCGGCAATATACGGATTAAAAGCCTAACCTGTTCTTTATAGAGGTTATTCATAATTTTTCAGTTCTTCGGGTATTACTATCTGGTATTTATTGTCATAAACGCCGTTGGGCACGATTTCCCGTTTTCCGCTCCCTGTATTTATTTTTGATAAATCCAGGTCGCCGAACCAGGTATGACTGGCTTTTTCCGCCATGTACAGGAACAAACGTTTCATTTTTACCGATGTATTCTGCTCCAGCAATGCCTGTACCATGCCGGGACGAAGCGTAGTTAATTGTTCCATTACATAGTACAAATCCATAAGGTTGTACTGTTTTGGGACAAGGTTCAGGCATTCCATAAATGCCCGTTCTGGCGTAGAAACCAGTATTTCAAATGCACCCTGCATCATGGTGGTTATGCCGGTATCCAAATCGAAATACTCCGAAGTTACGCATAATAAATCCACGCCCCAGTCATGCTTTTTGAGCCAGGCAGGTACCCATTCATTTTTAGCGTGACCAACAAATACAACTGGTCGCCCCATAGGTACATAATGTGTATATCCCACCAGTTCCAAAGCCGATAATCCACCGACATAAAAGTGTTTACCGGTTTGTTTGTTCATTGACGATAGTGCCCCGTATATAGACGGACTCTCGCCTGTGCGAAACATCACGCCCGTCCCCATGGGCGTCAGCCATTCTGAATCGCGGTATCGCCGTTGTAGTTCGTAGGATATGCCGTTTTCTGTCATCCACGACGAAAAAAACAAGGTACCCGATGGTAGCTTCTGAAGCAATTGGTTTATTTTTGTTTGTTTATATGTACTCATGATACAAATATACTTAAAAATATAAACCAATGATAATATCCTGTCGTAATGTCTCGTTTACATTTATTACTCTAAACCGGGTAAATACAGCTATTGTGTTTGTAAAACAGTGGTTGATGATTTGTATGGGAGCAAAGCTATCTACTAATTAATAACCCAACATACAGTTCTAACCCTACAATACACACATTATAAAAGCTTTATAGTAATTCGAATAAATTGGGATTAAGAATATAGAATAAATAAAAGCCTCTCATTGAGAGGCTTATTGTGATTGTAATTTTAATGTGATCCCGAGAGGACTCGAACCCCTACCATGAGAACCGGAATCTCACGTTCTATCCGGTTAAACTACGGGACCAACCGGAGAGCAAAAATATAAAAAATGCCTTAATTATAACTTTCCAACCTACATTTTTAAACCTGTTCAAAAGTATTATATTATATAAATTGAAATTTTGTTTGTATTAATTCATTATCTATTTTTGCGCAATTAATACAATTAGTAAACGAAGGGGTAAAACGTGTTTTAAATGGAATACAATTTCACGGCAATTGAGAAAAAATGGCAAAAATACTGGGAAGAAAACAAGACATTCGCAGTAACAGAAGATACTTCTTTTCCTAAAGAAAAACGAATTTATATACTCGATATGTTTCCATATCCTTCGGGCAGTGGTTTGCATGTAGGGCACCCTGAAGGCTATACAGCTACTGATATTGTTTGCAGGTACAAACGTATGATGGGGTATAATGTATTGCATCCTATGGGATGGGACGCATTTGGGTTACCGGCGGAACAATATGCTATTCAAACCGGTACCCATCCGGCAATTACTACAAAAAAAAATTGCGATACATTTAGAAGGCAAATCAAGTCTCTTGGACTAAGCTATGACTGGGAACGTGAAGTAAATACAACCGACCCTGGTTATTATAAATGGACACAATGGATATTTATCCGTTTATATAATACCTGGTTTGACGAACAGCAGCAAAGGGGAAGTCATATAAATGAGCTCGAGGTACCCCGGGATATAAAATCAAAAGGCAAAGAGGCCGAAAAAAAATACATAGACAGCAAACGATTGGCATATTATGATGATGCATACGTATGGTGGTGCAACCAGTGTAATATTGTATGTGCCAATGAAGAAATACTTAACGATGGGTCGCATGAGAAATGCGGGAGCAAAGAAGTTGAACGCCGAAGCCTTAAACAATGGATGCTGAGAATTCCATTATATGCTGAAAGATTAATAGCTGGTCTGGATGAATTATCACAATGGCCCGAAAGTGTAAAGGATATGCAGCGAAACTGGATAGGCCGTTCAACAGGAGCAGAAGTTGATTTTAAATTAGATGGATTAAATGAGACGCTAAGGGTGTTTACTACCCGTCCCGATACTTTATTTGGGGCCACATATATGGTTATTGCACCGGAGCATAACTTGCTTTCTAAAATCGTAGTTCCCGGTAACGGGGGAAAAGTAAACGAATATGTAAAGGCATCATCGTTAAAATCAGAACTTGACCGTACCGATCTGGCGAAGGAAAAAACAGGAGTATTTACAGGCAGATATGCTATTAATCCTGTAAACGGGGAAAAAATACCAATTTGGGTAGCAGATTATGTACTTATGGGTTACGGTACCGGTGCCATAATGGCTGTGCCGGCTCACGACACAAGGGACTTTGAATTTGCAAAACAATTCAACATTCCCATACGTCCGATTATGGACCCTGTTGATGTGGACAAAATAACCCGTGAAAAAGTTCTGGCATCAGATGCTTGCTGGACAGAAGACGGGATATATATCAATTCTTCAAATGCAACACGGGGAATCGATATTAATGGGTTAAATAAAGAAACCGGGATTAAGAAGATTGTCGATTGGCTTGAAAAAGAAGGGCTTGGCGAGGCTAAAGTAAATTATAAACTCCGCGACTGGCTTTTTAGCCGGCAACGTTACTGGGGTGAACCTTTTCCTGTTATTCATTGGGAAGACGGAGAAATATCGGTTTTAGACGATACCGGATTACCCCTTGAATTACCCGGCCTTGAGAAATATCAACCCGGGAAAAATGGGGAATCGCCCCTTGCAAATGCCAAAGACTGGCTTATCGTAAAAGATAAAAACGGGAGAAAAGGAAGAAGGGAAACCAACACCATGCCACAATGGGCCGGATCATGCTGGTATTATCTCAGGTTTATTGATCCGCACAATACTAAAGAACCCTTTTCCAGGGAAAAAGAAAAATATTGGATGCCGGTTGATTTATATATCGGTGGGGCGGAGCATGCCGTTCTGCACTTGCTTTACAGCCGGTTTTGGCATAAAGTATTGTATGATTTGGGTATTGTATCAACCGATGAACCTTATATGAAATTATACAACCAGGGAATGATACTGGCATTTGCCTATGAAACAAAATCTGGCTCAAAAGTTCCGACCGACCTGGTTGAAGAAAAAGAAGGGAAATACTACTCAAAAGAAACGGGAGAAGAACTTAACCAGATCGTGGCTAAGATGTCTAAAACCCTTAAAAATGTGGTGAACCCTGATGATGTAGTAAAAAATTACGGGGCCGATTCCCTTCGACTTTATGAAATGTTTATAGGGCCACTTGATGCCACAAAGCCCTGGACAGAAAATGGAGTAAAGGGAGTATATGGATTTCTTACAAGAGTTCATAAATTTTTTGCCGATATAAATAATATAAAAACAGGAGAAGAAGATCAGCAAACCCTGAAAATTCTGCATCAAACCGTTAAAAAAGTTCAGAATGATATTGAAGGCCTGCGTTTTAACACGGCTATTTCTCAAATGATGATTTTCACGAACCATTGCCTTAAAAAAGGAAATGTGACAAAAGATACGGCTGAAAAATTTGTTAAGTGCTTATCCCCTTTTGCCCCCCATCTTGCTGAAGAGCTTTGGGAAATTTATGGTCATTCTTCCGGCCTCAGTTACGAACCTTTTCCTGTATATGATGAACAATACCTGGTTGAAAATACTGTAGAGTACCCTGTATCATTTAACGGGAAACTAAGGTTCAGGATTGAATTACCTGCTGAAATGCCTGCCAACGAAGTTGAAAATGCAGTATTGGAGCATAAATTGGCAAAAAAATGGACAGAAGGTAAACAGATTAGAAAGATTATTGTTGTACCAAAAAAAATAGTAAATGTGGTACTAAGTTAGGATCATAAAATACTTTTCAATGAATTTCTCAAAACAACCACTAATGAAAATTGCTAGAAATTTTGGGTTTATCTTAATCCCGATTGTATTTGCCGCTGTAATTTTATTTTTCCAAATTAGAAAAGGAAGAAATACTGAAGACATAGTTATTGAATCACCTGTTGATAGCTCAATAATTTCGGCAGAAAAAGTAAGAATGTTGTATGAAATTCCAATCGACTCATTTTATATTGAACAGCATAAAGTAAAAAAGGACCAGAATTTGGCAGAGATTTTAAAGCAATATAACTTACCTGAAGGAAGCTTGAATAGGGTACTTTTGAACCCGGGTAAGGTTTTTGATGCGCGAAAAATGAGAGAGGGGAATTCGTATACTGTTTTCTTGTCACAAGATACCCTTTACCAGGTGCAATATTTTGTATATGAACAAACCCCGGTTGATTATATTTTATTTGATTTTACCGATAGTCTAAAAATAACGGCAAAGCATAAAAAAGTAAATTTGGTTGAACGGAAGGTTACAGGTAAAATAAATACTTCTTTATGGAATGCTGTTATTGATAACCATATCGATCCGATGGTAGCTATTGAACTTTCTGAAATTTATGCCTGGACTATTGACTTTTTCGGTTTGCAAGAAGGGGACAGCTTTAAAGTTGTTTATTATGAAAAGTATGTTGATACCACTTCTGCTGGTATTGAGAAGATTTATGCCGCTTATTTCCGGCATGACGGAAATGACTTTTGGGCAATTCCTTTTGTACAGGATAGCACAGTGAGCTTTTATGACATGGAAGGAAATAGTTTACGAAAAGCCTTTCTTAAAGCTCCGTTACGATTTTCCAGGATAAGTTCAAAATTTTCATACAGCCGTATGCATCCTATCCTTAAAATCAGGCGTCCCCATTTTGGTGTTGATTATGCTGCCCCGGTCGGTACTCCTGTGCATGCCATTGGTGATGGAAAAGTCATTAAAACTTCTTTTGAAAAAGGTGCAGGCAGAATGGTAAAAATAAAGCATAATAGTGTGTATTCAACATCTTATTTGCATTTAAGCCGTTACGGGAAAGGTATACGAACAGGTGTATATGTTAAGCAAGGCGATATAATAGGTTATGTTGGCAGTTCCGGCCTGTCAACTGGCCCTCATCTCGATTTCCGGTTTTACAAAAATGGGTCCCCTGTAGATCCTTTAAAAGTAGAAGCCCCGCCTGTTGAACCGGTTAGTGAGGGAAACAGGGTTGCTTATGATTCTGTTAAAACCCTGGTTCTTGAAAAGTTAAAAAGTTTTTAGTACTAATTAGTATCAGCACGAAAATTCGTTTTTTTGAAAGTGGCTGTGCGAAAGCTTCAAGTGCAAGGCTTGCGAAGACCGAAAAATGGGAGTTTACCAATCGTAAATGACCAGTTTTCGGACGAGCATAACGCAGCAATTGGAGTTTTCGCGCAGCCACTAATTACTTATTTCAGTATTAACAGTCTTCTTTTGTTGTCGAAAGATTTTCTCGGCAGACAAAATTAATTGTCCATATTAAAATTGGACTGTCTAATTTTTAAAAAAATTGGATGTTGTAGAGGGGCTAATTATTTAATAATTTTGAACTGTCAAATTTTGAAGCTTAAGAGATATGCTATTGATAAACATCGACCGTCAAAATAAAATCCCACTTTTTAAACAGATTTTCATCCAGGTTAAGGAAATGATTGATAATAATGTCTTGAAACCTGGAAATAAGCTCCCCTCCACGCGCAGTTTATCTGATAGTTTAGGAGTAAACCGGACAACAATTTACAAAGCCTGGGAGGAGCTTTGGTCATTGGGATATATTGATAGCAGACCAGGATCTTATTCTATCGTGAGAAAACCTCATGAACTCGTTTCCCAATCAACCAAAAAGAAAAAAACGATACTAAATTGGGAAAAAATGTCACCCTTGATGAATGATAATCTTTTCTCTATTACAGACCAACACACGAATTTAAAAATAGAAAAGGATACAATTGATTTTCTTCACCTGTCTCCTGATCCCCATCTTATGCCAGTTCATGAATTCAGAAAATGCCTTAATAAGGTCCTTATTGAAAATGGACCAGCCCTTTTTCAATATGGAAATCCTTTGGGATATGAACCTTTACGGGAATTTATTTCAAATCGTATGAAACAACATAACATATCTGTTTCTGTTGACGAAATATTAATTACTAATGGGGCCCAACATGCCCTTGAGTTG
>CAZWGG010000278.1:0-7184 GCA_964633305.1 uncultured Bacteroidales bacterium | reverse complement strand
CCCCTAAAGAGAAAGCAGGACTTTACATGGGAACTAATTTTTTAGCAACATTTATCGGAGGTTTTCTTAGTGGCTTTACATACACATTTTTGTTAGGCCATTTCGAAAAAATCAATCATCCGGAATATATTATGTACACGCTTGCTTGTCACATGGTATTAGGAATAGTAGTTATTTTTGTATTTACCAAAACTTTAGGCGAATTTAAAGAACTGGATGCGTAACTGATTTTTTTGAACCAGGAAAAAATAAATAGAAAAGAAAAAACCTGTCTTATAACAGGAGGAAGTTCAGGCATTGGAAAAGCTATAGCTAAAAGATTAGCCCATTTGGGGCACCAAGTAGTTATTGTCAGCAATAATAAAGATGAAAATGATTTGGCTAAAAGTGAAATTATTGAGGATACAGGAAATATTAATGTGTATTGCTATTTAGCCGACTTTTCTTCACAAAAAGAAATCAGGGAATTTGTAAATGAGCTTGTTTATTCTCACAAAAAACTTGATATTTTAATTAATAATGCGGGTGTTAATTTATCTTACAAAAAAAAAACACAAGAAGGTTTTGAATATATGTTTGCCGTTAATCACCTTGCCCCGTTTTTGTTAACTAATTTGCTACTTGAAAAATTCACAAAAGGGATTCCTTTAATTATTATAAATATAGGCTCTAACGGGGAACGATTTGCCAATTTGGACTTCGAAAACCTACAAGGCGAGAAAAAATTCAATAGCATGAAACAATATTGCATGACTAAATTGTGTAACTTGTTATTTACCTATGAATTGGCAAGAAAACTAAATGGGAAAAATACTTTTGCATGCTGTATTCATCCTGGGGGTGTAAAGACCCATATTATGAAACACTATAAAAAATTCAGTCTGCCAAAAGTAACATGGCATATACTTTACCCATTCTTAAAAACTCCTGATCATGCTGCCGAATATGTAGAAAAACTAATCAGAACAGATGAATATACTTCCCTGAATGGGAAATATTTTAAAAAAAATCGTGTTGCACAATCATCTAATTTGTCTTATGATAAAAATATAGCTGCAAAATTGTGGGAAATTAGTGCTCAGTTTACGAATATTAAGAAATCTTCTATACTCTAGCATCAGGTACTTTCTGTAAAATAGCCAATCTCCTGTTAAGCCCTAAATTATTGATATTAATTATTTGGCTTTTGACTAAAAAAGTTTGTAACAAAATATTTTTTTTAACCTGTGATTTTTAGGTATTATTGCCAAAAAACAATTGTTATTTTTTAAGTTGTAATTTATGCAAGTATGATTTCAACAGACAAAAAAAGGATTATTGCAATTGACGGATATTCTTCATGTGGCAAAAGTACATTTGCAAAAGCCATAGCCAAAGAGTTGGACTACTTGTATATTGATAGTGGAGCTATGTATAGGTCGGTGGCACACTATGCTTTAAAAAATGGGTATATCAAAAATGGAATTATCGATAAGGAAAAGATCAAAACATTTTTGAAAAGTATTTCCATTGATTTTGTTCAGAATGAAAAAACAATGAAATACGAAACATTTCTTAATGGTGAGAATGTGGAAAAAAAAATACGGAGTATAAAAGTATCGGATGTTGTAAGCGATATTTCTAAACTCTTGGAAGTTAGGGAGAAAATGGTTGCATTACAACGTTCTGTTGCAGAAAAAAACAAAGGAGTAGTAATGGACGGGAGAGATATCGGCACAACGGTATTTCCAAATGCCGACCTTAAAATTTTTATGACGGCCAACAATAAAGTTAGGGCTATGAGAAGATACAACGAACTGAAAGAAAAGGGAATAAAAGTAAACTTTGATGAAGTTAAACGTAATATTGAGGAAAGAGATTTCCTGGATTCAAGCAGGGAAATTAGTCCCCTTAAAAAAGCCGATGATGCTGTTGAACTCGATAACAGTAATATGACACCTCATCAGCAAATGATATGGTTTAGAGATATCTTTAAAAAGAAAAACTTATATTGAATTATTATTTTCATTGAAACAGCGTATATTAATGAAAATTGAGATTGACAAAGAATCAGGTTTTTGTTTTGGGGTTGTAAAAGTTATTGGTTTGGCTGAAGAAATCCTGAAAAAAGAAAAAAGCCTTTATTGTCTTGGAGATATTGTACATAATAATAAAGAAGTTGAACGGCTGAAAAAAGCCGGCCTTGAAATTATAGACCATTCTAAATTCAGATCATTAAAGAATTGTAAAGTGCTTATAAGGGCACACGGGGAACCACCGGAAACCTATCAAATAGCCAAGCAAAATAATATTGAACTTGTTGATGGTACATGTCCTGTGGTATTAAAGTTACAACAGCGAATACAATCAAAATATAAAGAATCTCAAACAGGTAAAGGACAGATAGTTATTTATGGGAAAAGAGGACATGCCGAAGTGGTTGGACTTACCGGCCAGACCGAAAACAATGCAATTGTGGTAGAATCGATGGATGATCTTAACAGTATCGATTTTAGTGTTCCTGTCTTTTTATTCGCTCAAACAACAAAAAGTAAAGAAGGGTTTCATGAAATATACCAAGAAATAAAGAAAAGACAATCCGATACTAACCTTCTGAATTGCACAGACTCAATTTGTGCATTGGTTTCAAACCGCTCGCCTAAACTAAAAGAATTTTGCAAAAAACACGATGTTATTATCTTTGTAAGTGGTAAAAAAAGTTCAAATGGTAAAATGCTTTTTGAAGAATGCAAAAAAGTAAACCAACACAGCTATTTTGTTTCCAATAAAAAAGAAATAAAAAAAATATGGATTGAAAATGCAGATTCGGTTGGTGTTTGTGGAGCAACATCCACACCTAAATGGCTTATGGAAGAAATTGCTGTAGAAATAAAAAATTTAACTTAACTTAACAAAAGTTTAGAAAAATATTTAAAAATTTGTGGTCTTGATTAACTGGTAATTTTTATGGAAAATATTAAAAAAATTGGCCTACTAACCTCAGGGGGAGATGCACCTGGAATGAATGCAGCCATACGTGCCGTCACCAGGTCGGCAATACACAACAATATAGAAGTTTATGGTATTCGAAGAGGATATCAGGGAATGATAGAAGGTGACATATTTCAACTTCATTCAAATGATGTAAGTGGAATAATACAACAGGGTGGCACTATTTTGAAAACTGCCCGGTGTAAAGAATTTAGAACGGTTGAGGGCCGGGAAAAAGCTTACGAACAATTAATAAAATATAACATTGATGGGGTTGTGGTAATTGGAGGGGACGGATCGTTTACAGGAGCGAGCATCTTCTCAAAAGAGCATACCATTCCTTTTATCGGCATACCTGGTACAATCGACAATGACCTTTATGGTACCGATTATACTATTGGATTTGATACAGCTTTAAATACTGTTGTAAGCGCTGTTGATAAAATAAGAGATACGGCCAGCTCACATAACCGTATATTCTTTGTTGAAGTAATGGGTAAAGAAGCTGGTTTTGTTGCATTAATCAGTGGTATTGGATGCGGGGCTGAAGGTATCCTTATCCCGGAAGTTCCAAACCAGCTTGATAAATTAAAAAAGTACCTGGCAAAAAGGGGAAAACAAATGAAATCAAGTATAATATTAGTGGCCGAGGGAGAAACCGAAGGAAGGACAATTGATATAGCATCAAATATTCAAAAGAAATTTCCCGAATTCGATATCCGGACAACCATATTGGGGCATATTCAAAGAGGAGGATCGCCATCAGCCATTGATCGTGTTGCTGCAAGTAGAATGGGCGTTGCAGCCATTGATGCGTTGCTCGATGATCAAAAAAGTATTATGGTTGGGTTGGTCAATAACCAAATAGTACATGTTCCCCTTAACAAAACAGTTAAGCTTCATAAAAAAGTAGACAAAGACCTGCTTGAAATAGCAGAAATGCTGATCTAGAAAAAGAGAAAGAAAAGGCTAATAATTAATTATGGCATGCTCATCATGCCAGGCATCATAAAAATAAACAATACAGAATGTTGAAATGTTATTATTTGAAACATTTTAATTATTCTATACCAACTGGTTACTATTGCAGTTTTCTAATTCATTTCAAAAATGATTACACATCCTTAATCAATTCAGACACAAATGGGTATTGAAGAAATAATGAAGAAACCTGTATTTGAGGATGATGACATCATAAAGCTCCTTCAATGTGAGAATAAGGATAAAACAATACTTTTTGAAAAGGCTGCTGAAGTAAAAAAAGACTTTGTTGAAGATAAGGTATACTTCAGAGGCCTAATTGAATTTTCAAATATTTGCCGTAAGAATTGTTTTTATTGCGGAATTCGAAGTGACAATAAATATATTAACCGGTATAATCTTAGTAATGAAGATATCCTATTAGCTGCGCGGTTTGCTTATGAGAATAATTTTGCATCTATTGTGTTGCAATCAGGCGAAAATGAAACACAAACATTTATTATCCGGATTAGTTACTTACTTAAAGAAATTCAAAAACTATCCGATGGTAAGCTTAGGATTACCCTTTCTTTAGGGGAACAAACAACAGAAACTTACAAAAAATGGTTTGAACATGGGGCCCAGAGATATCTTTTGCGTATTGAATCTTCAAATCCCGAATTATATAACAAATTACACCCAAACGATGAAAATCACAAATTTGAGAAAAGACTCGAGGCGTTAAACAGTTTGAAGGAAATTGGTTATCAAACCGGTACTGGTGTGATGATAGGATTACCTTTTCAAACATATAATGACCTGGCCAATGATCTTTTATTTATGAAAGAGTTTGACATTGACATGGTAGGTATGGGGCCTTACATAGAGCATATAAACACACCGTTATATAAATACAGGCATTCGTTATTGCCAAGGCATGAACGGTTTCAACTAACTTTGAAAATGATAGCTATACTTCGTATTATGATGAAAGATATTAATATTGCATCGGCAACAGCTCTGCAAGCTATTGATAAAATTGGCAGGGAAAAGGCCCTGAAAATTGGTGCCAATGTCATCATGCCAAATATCACACCTGGCAAATTTCGCGATGATTACCAGCTTTACCAAAACAAACCCTGTACCGATGATAATGCCGATGACTGTGTTAGTTGCCTTGAAGCAAGAATAGCCCTGGCAAATAATTCCATTGCCTACGGCGAATGGGGAGATTCAAAGCATTTTATCAGCAGAGGAAAATAAATTTAGGGATTATTCTTATTTATTATTAAATAGTAAAGTACATGTAACAGTTTTATTTAAAAATAACAAAATCCTTACAGAAATTAAAAGTTAAATTTAACCCTATTTCAAATACTTATAAAAGCATTCCTGTAAGAAATTTTTCAGGGAACAAAGCTTTTATCTTTTTTTTATCACTGTATCCTAATTTTATTGCTTTTTCAAGCATATTGGCAGCTTCGCCAGGGTCATTTTTTCGATAGAGCAATAATGCCTTAAAAAAAAGGCAATCCGGATTTTGAGGCTCCACAATCTCGTAAATACCGATATATTTTTGAGCCAAAACATTATTGTTTTCATTAATAGCGTTGGAAGTGTAACTATAACAAACAATACCCAGGAAACCTTTTACACGGCTTAACATCTGCTTTTTTGCTAAATCACTGTTATTCAGATTTATTTGCTTATTAAGTAATTTTATTTCCTTTGTCCACCATATTAAATCCCTTGAAGTAAGACTTGCTAAATATCCTTGTTGTAATCTTAGTTCTTCATTCAGAAGTTTTCCTTCTTTTTGTTTTTCTGCCTGAAATTCTTCCATTTGTTCAATCTCGATAAGTTTTTTCTTTAATTTATTGGTATTCAACAATCCGTCAAGGTAATCAGTTCCTCTCCTGCATTCTTCAAAAGCCATAATATACTGGTTATTATCCAGATAGTTATTACAGCGAAAAAAAGTACTGTCTAATACCTGTTTAAGTTTTTGCCTGTCTTTTGGAATAATCCCATCTTTCATGGCATTAAACTGAAACCAACATACTGCATTCGTTAAAAGATTAACAGACGGCCACGTGTGCCCTCCATTAAACCCTAATGTTACAAAGCGCCAGCCTGTCGCATCCAATTGTTGGACAAGCGCCAGGATTTCGCTATAGTTAAAATCTTCATATCCTGCAATCGCATAAATATCGAACTTATTTTTTACTCGTTGCGGGTTGAAATTAGGGATGCCGGCCCCGCAGGTAATAATTCCTTTTATATTACCTGTTTTCATGGCAAAATATGAGGCTACCCTGCCTCCACCAGAAAACCCGGCAGCATATTGGCGTTTATCATCAATGGAAAACTTAACTAAAACATCGTTTACCAAAGTCGTTAACGTATGATCTAATGTTTGTATGCCGTTTTTTGAATTATCCGACCCAATAATAATATAACCAAAATTTTCTGCTGCCTCTTTAAAATACGCAACAGCTTTGCTGGCATTGGCATGCGGATCAAAGACAAAAATAACCGGCCATGTTTGTTGGTTGGAGTATGCTACAGGTAAATAAACCTTGTAGCTTTGACTTGTATCGGCCCCACAAATTTCATGGCTGATTTGGTTGAATAATAAATTCTGGCATTGTGAAGGAGTGCTTTTTTTATCTCTACATGACAAAAAAATAAAAAGAACATAACAGGCAAATGCTTGCAATAAAATTTTTATTTTACAGGGTACTGTCATCTTTTTTTTTATTTTACAAGGGTTTTCCAAAACTTTCTATCCATTTATAGTAATATCTTTAATCATTGTTTAACCACTTGTTATATCCATACAGGAACAAACGGCATAACAAGTTTTTCCTATCAAAGGTAACAGTAAATTTTTATAGTGAAGTATAATAAGAATTGATTTTCGAATTCTTCTCTTGTTTATTTTTTCGTAAGTTTTTCTATTATTAAGAAGTAGAAGTCAGTATTTTAATAAAAAAGTGTAATTATTTATACGATGATATTTTTTTTGGGGGGGTATCTCACTTTTTTTATTCATCCTCTAAAGAATTAACAAAAGCATCATAATTTTCCCGTGCAAGTTCAAGGGCTTTTTGGGCATCTTTAAGTTTTATGCTTGCCGCTTTTTTCATATCCTCACCTTTTTTTATGTTTGCTTTGCCTTTAGTAGCCTGTTTAGTAAGGGTTTTGTGTTTTATTTCCAGTGATTTAACATCTTGCTTATATTGTGTATCTAA